>NZ_JZWV01000569.1 GCF_000966975.1 Streptomyces katrae
ACCCTGTGCACCCTGGTGCTGGGCGTGGTGGCCGAGCCGGCCATCGCGCACCTGCTGAGCCCGCTGCTCGACGCCGTCGGGGTGCCCTCCGGGGTGACGCACGCGATCTCGTTCGTGATCGCGCTGGCGCTGGCCACCTACCTGCACATGCTGTTCGGCGAGATGGTCCCCAAGAACGTGGCGCTGGCCGAGCCGGTGCGCACGGCGCTGCTGCTGGGGCCGCCGCTGGTGGCCATGACCCATGCGCTGAAGCCGGTGATCTTCGCGATCAACACCTTCGCCAACACGCTGCTGCGGCTGCTGCGGGTGGATGCGAAGAACGAGGTGGCGGCCACCTTCTCGGACGACGAGCTGGCCCGGATGGTCAAGGACTCCAGCGACGCCGGGCTGATCGACGACCGGGCCAGTGAGCGGCTGCACGACGCCCTGGAGCTCGGGCGGCGCCCTGTCGCGGACGTGGTGCTGCCCGTGGACCGGGTGGTCACGGCCCGGCAGGGCATCACCGCCGGCGGGCTGGAGCGGCTGTCGGCCGAGTCGGGATACTCCCGCTTCCCCGTGGTCGACGGACAGCGGCGGATCCTGGGCTACCTGCACGTCAAGGACGCCCTGGACGCGGAGGAACGGGCCGAGCCCTTCCCGGTGTCGGCACTGCGCCCGATCGCCCAGGTGCGGGCGGAGACCCCGCTGGACGACGTGCTGACCGCCATGCGGGCCAGCCGTACCCACCTGGCGGCGGTCCTCGGGGCGGACGGGGCCATGACGGGGCTGGTGACGATGGAGGACGTGCTGCGCGAGCTGTTCGGCAAGCCGGCCTCCGCCTGACCCGGCGCCGGGCCCGGCCCCGCCCGCCGGTCCCCGGCCCCGCGGGGCCGGGGTACCGCGCGGTAGCATCGCTGCGCCATGGGGATGAATGTGTCTTACACCAGTTTTGTCGCGGTCGGCGACTCCTTCACGGAGGGCATGTCCGACCTGCTCCCGGACGGCTCCTACCGGGGCTGGGCCGATGTCCTCGCCGCCCGGCTGGCCGCGCGCGAACCGGGCTTCCGCTACGCCAACCTCGCGGTGCGCGGGAAGCTGATCGGGCAGATCGCCGAGGACCAGGCGCCCGCCGCCGCGGCGATGGGCGCGGACGTGGTGACCCTGGTCGGCGGCCTGAACGACGCACTGCGGCCCAAGGTGGACATGGGGCGGGTCCGGGGCCATCTGGAGGCCGCGGTGGAACTGCTGGCCCCGTCCTGCGGGCGGCTGGTCCTGATGCGCTCGCCGGGCCGGCACGGTCCGGTGATGGAACGCTTCCGGCCGCGCATGGAGGAACTCTTCACGATCCTCGAGGAGCTGGCCGCGCGGCACGGGGCGCTGCTGGTGGACCTGTACGGGGCGCCGGTGCTCGGGGATCCGCGCCTGTGGGACGCCGACCGGCTGCACCTGACCGCCGAGGGCCACCGCCGGGTGGCGGAGGCCGTCTGGCAGGCCCTGGGCCTGCCCGCCGAGGAGGACTGGACCGCGTCCCTGCCGCCCGCCACCGCCCCGGGCTGGGGCGTGCGGCGCACCGAGGACCTGCGCTTCGCGAAGCGGCACCTGCTGCCCTGGATCGGCCGGCGGCTGACGGGTCGCTCCTCGGGGGACGGCCGCCCCCCGAAGCGTCCGGAGCTTCTGCCATACGCCACCCCGCCGCTCTTGTAGTAAGCCACAATTGCGGGCACTGCCCCCACCTGCGTAAACGCACAGCTCGAGCCCCAGTAGAATCCCTACACGTGACAGCCAAGCCCCGCATCCCCAATGTCCTGGCCGGCCGCTACGCCTCCGCGGAGCTCGCCGTCCTGTGGTCCCCCGAGTACAAGGTGACGCTGGAGCGGCGGCTGTGGCTCGCCGTCCTGCGCGCCCAGAAGGACCTCGGCATCGAGGTCCCGGACGCCGCCCTCGCCGACTACGAGCGCGTCCTGGAGACCGTCGACCTCGCTTCCATCGCCGAGCGCGAGAAGGTCACCCGGCACGACGTGAAGGCCCGGATCGAGGAGTTCAACGCCCTCGCCGGCCACGAGCACGTCCACAAGGGCATGACCTCCCGCGACCTTACCGAGAACGTCGAGCAGCTGCAGATCCGGCTCTCGCTGGAGCTGGCCCGCGACCGCACCGTCGCCGTCCTCGCCCGCCTCGGCAAGCTCGCCGGCGAGCACGCCGAGCTGGTCATGGCAGGCCGCTCCCACAACGTCGCCGCGCAGGCCACCACCCTGGGCAAGCGCTTCGCGACCGCCGCCGACGAGCTGCTGGTGGCCTACGACCGCCTGGAGAACCTGCTCCAGCGCTACCCGCTGCGCGGGATCAAGGGCCCGGTCGGCACCGCCCAGGACATGCTCGACCTGCTGGGCGGCGACGCCGCCAAGCTGGCCGACCTGGAGCAGCGCATCGCCGCCCACCTCGGCTTCTCCCAGGCCTTCACCTCGGTCGGCCAGGTCTACCCCCGTTCCCTCGACTACGACGTGGTCACCGCCCTGGTGCAGCTGGCCGCCGCCCCGTCGTCCATCGCCAAGACGATCCGTCTGATGGCCGGCCACGAGCTGGTCACCGAGGGCTTCAAGCCCGGCCAGGTCGGCTCCTCCGCGATGCCGCACAAGATGAACACCCGCTCCTGCGAGCGCGTGAACGGCCTGATGGTCATCCTGCGCGGCTACGCCTCGATGACGGGCGAGCTGGCCGGCGACCAGTGGAACGAGGGCGACGTCTCCTGCTCCGTCGTCCGCCGGGTGGCCCTGCCGGACGCCTTCTTCGCCTTCGACGGCCTGCTGGAGACCTTCCTGACGGTCCTCGACGAGTTCGGCGCCTTCCCGGCCGTCGTGGCCCGCGAGCTGGACCGCTACCTGCCGTTCCTCGCGACCACCAAGGTGCTGATGGGCGCCGTGCGCGCCGGTGTGGGCCGCGAGGCCGCGCACGAAGTCATCAAGGAGCACGCCGTCGCCTCCGCCCTGGCCATGCGCGAGCAGGGCGCCGAGCGCAACGAGCTCCTCGACAAGCTCGCGGCCGACGACCGGATGCCGCTGGACCGCGCGCAGCTGGACGCCCTGATGGCCGACAAGCTGTCCTTCACGGGTGCCGCGGGCGACCAGGTCGCGAGCGTGGTCTCCCGTATCGAGGCCATCGCCAAGGAGCACCCGGAAGCTGCCGGTTACGCCCCCGGGTCGATCCTCTGACCCCCGAAGAGCTCGAAGCCGCCCGCGACCGCGTCCTCCCGGACGTGGTCGCGGGCGGTCTGCGTGTGCTGTTCTGCGGTATCAACCCGGGTCTCCTCTCCGCCGCGACGGGCCACCACTTCGCCCGCCCCGGCAACCGCTTCTGGCCGGTGCTGCACCTGTCCGGTTTCACCCCCCGCCTGCTGGCCCCCGCCGAGCAGCGGGAGCTGCTGGGCTACCGCCTGGGCATCACCAACGTCGTCGCCCGGGCCACCGCCCGCGCCGACGAGCTGAGCGCGGAGGAGTTCCGCGAGGGCGGGCGGATCCTGACGGCGAAGGTGGAACGGCTGCGCCCCCAGTGGCTGGCCGTCGTCGGCATCACCGCCTACCGCACCGCCTTCCACGACCCGAAGGCCGTCATCGGCCCGCAGGAGCGCACCATCGGCACCACCCGTATCTGGGCGCTTCCCAACCCGAGCGGTCTGAACGCCCATTGGACCGCCGCTTCCATGGCCGAGGAGTTCGCCCGCCTCCGGGAGGCCGCGGCCGGCGCCTAGGGCGGGTCGGTCACGGTGCTCGCAGCCGTCAGCATGTACGGGAACTCTTTGTCCCACTGGGCTACGTACACCACCAGCCACCGCTCCTCCACCCGCCACAGGTGCACATGGCCGGTGGTGTTGCAGGCCTCGCTCCAGGGCTCCGGTATCTCCTCCCCGGCGAACTCCCTGTCCACCAGGGAGCCCACGGCGAAGACCTGCGGCTCGCCCCACCGGGTGGTCAGCGCCTGGACCAGCGCACCGTACTCGGCGACGATCTGTTCGGCCGCCTCCTCCCGGCCGGACCCGTCGTCGTCCCAGAAGTCCCGGGTCCGGCTGAGCGTGACCAGGAGGTGCCCCGGGCCGCCTCCTTGCCCCGGGCCGCCCTCCGGCGCGCTCGGGAAGGCCGTGGCCCGGAGCCGGTCGATCGTGTCGAGGTGCTCTGCCGTGGTCATGCCGTCAGTATCACGGGGGCCACTGACAACTGGCTGGGCGTCACCTCCCTGTCTCAGGCGTCCCGTCGCCGCACCGCCAGCCATCCGCCGGCGAGGGCGGCGAGGGTCCACAGCGCCGTCACCCCGAGGCCGCTCCAGGGGCCGAGGGATCCCTCCGCGTGGGCGCGCATCACCAGCTGCCCGGCCCGGTCCGGCATGAACTGCCCGGCCCCGTCCATGACCTGCCCCACCACGAAGGGGACGATCAGCAGGAAGGGTATGAGCAGGCCCATCACCAGGGTGCCGCTGCGCACCAGCGCGGCGAGGCCGGCGGAGAGCAGGGCGATCAGCGTCAGGTAGACCCCGCTGCCGAACACGGCCCGCAGCGTCCCCGGGTCTCCGAGGGCGAGGGCGTACTCCCCCATGAACGCCTGGCCGGCGACGAACGTGACGAGGCCGGTGAACTGGCCCACGAGGAAGGAGAGCCCCGCGACCGCGACGGCTTTGGACAGGTAGAGCCGGGTCCGGTTGGGCACGGCGGTCAGCGAGACCCGCAGGGCGCCGCCGCGGAATTCGGCGGCGAAGGCGGTGGCGCCGAAGGCGACGGCCGCCGACTGGCCGAAGTTGATTCCGAAGAAGGCACCGAACAGGCGGTCCTCACCGAGGGCGCCGGGCTCCGAGGTGCCTATGGCGGCGGCGGTGAGGACCGTGATGCCGGCGGTGGCGGCGAAGACGGCCAGCAGGGACCCGAGGACCGCTCGGGCGGACCGTATCTTGATCCATTCCGATCGCAGGACTGGGGCGGTGGGCAGGGCGGCGGTGATCACGGATGCGACTCCCATCGGTTTCAGGCGGCGGTGGCGGAGAACGGGGTGCGGTCGGCGGTGAGTTCCAGGTAGGCCTCTTCCAGGGAGGCCCGCTCGTCGGAGAGTTCCAGCAGCGGGACGCCCTCCTGGGCGGCGAGGGAACCGAGTTGCTCGGCCCGTATGCCGTCGACGCTCCAGCGCCCCTCCGCCACGGCGGTCATCCTCAGACCGGCGCGGGCCAGGGCGGCTGCCATCCGCTCCGGCTCGGAGGTCCGCAGCCGCGCCCTGGGCGTACTGCGGGCGTCGATGAAGGCCTCCAGCGAGGTGTCGGCGAGGAGCCGGCCCTGCCCCAGGACGACGAGGTGGTCCACGAACGAGGCGGACTCGGCCATCAGATGGCTGGAGACGAACACCGTGCGCCCCTCGGCGGCGAGGGAGCGCATCAGTTCGCGGATCCAGATGATGCCTTCCGGGTCGAGGCCGTTGGTCGGCTCGTCCAGGAGCAGGACCGCGGGGTCGCCCAGCAGCGCGGCGGCTATGCCCAGGCGCTGGCGCATGCCGAGTGAGAAGGTGCCGGTGCGGCGCCGGGCGACGGCCGCTATGCCGGTCTGCTCCAGGACCTCGTCCACCCGGGAGGCCGGGATGCCGTTGCTGACGGCGAGCGCCAGCAGGGGGTCGCGGGCCCCCCGCCCGCCGTGGGCGGCCTGGGGGTCGAGCAGGGCGCCCACCTGACGGAGCGGGCGGTCGAGGCCGGTGAACCGGCTCCCGCCGATGGTGGCCGTGCCGGCGGTGGGCCGGTCCAGGCCCAGGATCATGCGCATGGTGGTGGACTTGCCGGCTCCGTTGGGTCCCAGGAAGCCGGTGACCTTCCCGGGCAGTACGTCGAAGGTGAGGTGGTCCACCACCCGTCGGGCGCCGTGGTCCTTGGTCAGTTCGCGGATCTCGATGCGGTTCATGGCTCCAGATTCGCCGCCGCGCCACCCCTCGCCCCTCCCCCGTGCGAGGGTGCCGTCTCCCCCACGTGGGGGAGACGGTCGCGGCGGGCCCCCTGACACGATGAGGGCATGTACCGACTACTCCGCGCACCGCTGCGGCCGGTGACGTACTCGCGCTGGCTGCACCTGTGCGTTCCGCTGCTGCTGCTCGCCCTGTGGATGTTCATCAATCCGCGCTGGCCGTGGATGCCCCTGCTGATCGTCATACCGTTCGGCTTCGTGCCGTGGGTGCGGCTGGCCGAGGGGCTCCAGGCGCAGTTCCTGCTGACCCCCCGGGTCCGGGAGGGCGCGGAGGACGGTGAGGCCGGGGACAACGGCATCGGCGCCGCGGTTTCGGCGCGTTGGGCGGACCGGTGGCGGACCGTGCTGTGGCTGGAGATACGCCTGGTGGTGTCCGGGGCGGCGATGTTCGCCACCGTGTGGCTGCCGGTGGTGACCGTCGAGCTGATCGCGCTCGCGCTCGGACACCCCCTGAACGCCGACCCGCTGGTGCCCTTCGCACCGCCGCCGTGGGCCGCCGCCCTGCTGGCGCCGGTCCCGCTGGTCGTGCTGATCGTGGTCGTGGTCCTGCTCGGCGAGCTGATCACGGCCGTCGCGCGCCGGCTGCTGGGCCCTTCGGCCGCCGAGCGGCTGACGGCGCTGGAGGCGCGTACGGAGCAGTTGCTGGAGCGGACCCGCATCGCGCGCGAGCTGCACGACTCCATCGGGCACGCGCTGACCGTGGCGGTGGTCCAGGCAGGAGCGGCACGGGCCGCGGGCGACCCGGAGTTCACCGACCGCGCGCTCAGCGCGATCGAGGAGACGGGCCGGGCCGCCCTGGAGGACCTGGAGCGGGTGTTGCTGGTGCTGCGGGAGTCCGCGCGGCCGGCGTCGCAGCGGCCGACCCTGGCCGAAGCGGACCGGCTGCTGGAGTCGGCCCGCGCCTCGGGAGCGCCGGTGGAGGCCGAACTGTCGGGTGCGCTGGAGGACTTGCCCGGTCCCGTCACCCGGGAGGGGTATCGGATCCTGCAGGAGGCGCTCACGAACGTGCTGCGGCACTGCGGCCCCGTTCCGGTCCGCGTACGGGTCGAGATGGCCGACGGCCGGCTGGAGCTGGAGGTGACGAACCCGCTGCCGGAGCGCCCCTCCTTCAGCACGGGTGGGGGGAGCGGGCTGCGCGGGATACGGGAGCGGGCCTCACTGCTCGGCGGCGAGGCCGAAACCGGTCCCCACCAGGGCGGCTGGCGGGTGCGCGCGAGGCTTCCGCTGGAGCGAATACGCTGACCGGATGCCGGTTACCGTACTGCTCGTCGACGACGAACCCCTGGTGCGCGCGGGTCTGCGCGCGGTCCTGGAATCCCAGCCCGACATCGAGGTGGTGGGGGAGGCGGCGGACGGGGCGTCGGTCATCCCACTCGTCCGTCAACTGCGCCCGGACGTGGTGGCGATGGACGTGCGGATGCCGCTGCTCGACGGGATCGAGGCGACCAGGGCGGTCCTGCGGTCGGTCGACTCGCCCCCGAAGATCATCGTGGTCACGACCTTCGAGAACGACGAGTACGTCTACCAGGCGCTGCGCGCGGGGGCCGACGGGTTCCTGCTGAAGCGGGCCCGGCCCGCGGAGATCGTGCACGCGGTGCGGCTGGTGGCGGAGGGGGAGACCCTGCTGTTCCCGTCGGCCGTGCGGTCCCTCGCGGCCGAGTACGGCAACCGGCAGGCCCGCGCCGCCCTGGAGCGGGCCGCGCTGACCGAGCGGGAGGAGGCCGTCCTGCGCCTCATGGCGCGCGGGCTGACCAATGTGGAGATCGCCCGCGAGCTGATCGTCGGCACGGAGACGGTGAAGTCGCACGTCAGCGCGATCCTGGGCAAGCTGGGTGCGCGTGACCGCACCCAGGCGGTGATCGCCGCGTACGAGTCCGGTTTCGTCTCGCCCGCCTGAGGGCCCGCTTCTCGCCGCTGCGCCGGAGGCGCAGTACGATCCGGCTGACAGGGCCGCTAGCTGGGAGGACACACGTTGGGGCAGCTGACCGGCGGGGATCCCTCTCTGCTCAGGCGGATCAATTCGGCCGTGGTGCTGCGTGCGCTGCGCGCAGCCGAGTCGCCGACGCTCACCGACCTCACCCGGGTGACCGGGCTCTCCCGGCCGACGGTCGAGGGGGTGGTGGAGGGGCTGATGGGCGCCGGCCTGGTGGTCGAGGCCGACGCCGAGGAAGGTGCGCGGCGTCAGGGCCGGCCGGCGAGGAGGTTCCGTTTCAGGGCCGAGGCCGGCCATCTGCTGGGCATCGAGATCGGCTCGCACCGGGTCGCGGTCCTGCTGTCCGGCCTGGACGGCCGGGTGATCGGGGCGGGGACGAAGGACGTGGCCGAGAGCGCGTCGGCCGACGAGCGGCTGGAGAAGGTCAGGGCCGCGGTGGCGGATCTGCTGCGCCGGGCCGGCATCCCGCGCGACTCGCTGCGGGCGGTCGGGGTCGGCAGTCCCGGAATCGTGGAGGCCGACGGGACAGTACGCCTGGGGACGGCCCTGCCCGGGTGGACCGGGCTGCCCCTCGGGGAGCGGCTGCGGCGCTCCTTCCGCTGCCCGGTCCGGGTGGAGAACGACGCCAACGCGGCGGCCGTCGCCGAACACTGGAAGGGCGCGGCACGGGACACCGACGACATGGTGTTCGTGATGGCCGGCCTCAGCCCGGGCGCGGGCTCCCTGATCGGCGGCCGGCTGCACCGGGGCTTCGGCGGCGCGGCGGGCGAGATCGGCGCCCTGCACCTGCTGGGACGGGAAGCCACCCCCGAGCGGCTGCTGTCGACGACGGGCGAACCGCTGCATCCGCTGGACGAGCCGGCGGTGGCCGAGGTCTTCGCGATGGCCAGGCGGGGCGACGAGCGGGCGGTGGCCGCGGTGGAACGATTCCTCCAGCGGCTGGTGCACGATGTGGCGGCGCTGGTGCTGGCGATGGATCCGGAGCTGGTGGTGGTCGGCGGGTGGGCGGCCGGCCTGGACGGGGTGCTCGAACCGCTGCGGCGGGAGCTGGAGCGGTACTGTCTGCGGCCGCCGCGGGTGGCGCTGTCGCTGCTGGGTGAGGCCGCGGTGGCCACGGGGGCGTTGCGGCTCGCGCTGGACCATGTGGAACAGGAGCTGTTCGCGGTGGAGAGGACCGTCACCGCGCGGTGAGGTCCGGCGGCGGGGCGGGGCGGATGGGTGCCGGTCCGTCGGCGGGTGCCGCTGCACGGTACGTCTCCCCGCTCCGCCCTTCCTCCGTTCCCGCCTCAGGCGCCGGCGCGGCTGAAGACTCGGGGGCTCCGCCCCCGTGCCCCCGCGCCTCAAACGCCGGCGGGCTGCGGATGGCCCCGGCGGCGTTGCGCTCGGTCAGGAGGCGGCGCGGGTTTCGGTGATTTCCATGCCCGTGTCGCCGAAGGTGAGGCGGCAGGTGTCGGCGCGGTAGGTGGCCACCGAGACGGCGGCCGTGCCCTCGGCGGTGAAGTAGCGGGTGGTGACCACGAGCACCGGGGCGCCCGGCAGCCGGTCCAGTTCCTTGGCGTCGTCGGCCCGGGCGGAGCCCAGCTCGACCGAGCGGTCCTGCCCGTCCAGCGCGAGCCGCTGGAGTTCCCGCAGGACGGCGCGCGCCCGGGCGGGCCCGGCGGGGGCGTCGATCGCGGAGAGCCCGGGCACGGAGGCGGCGGGTACGTAGAGCAGCTCGGCCGCGACGGCCTGGCCCTGCGTCACACGGGTCCGGCGCACCGTGTGGACCGGCCGGCCCGCTTCGGTGCCCAGCAGCGCGAGGACCGCGCCTGCCGGTACGGCCTCGACCGCGTCCACGGCCTCCCAGCCGTCGGCGGCCTCACCGGGCCAGCCGTGCCCCGTGCTGCCGACGGCGACGCCAACGCGCGGCGGGGCGACGGTCGTACCGACCCCGCGGCGGCGCTGCAGGCGGCCTTCGAGTTCGAGCTGCTCCAGGGCCTGCCGCAGGGTGGCGCGGGCGACTCCGAAGCGTGCGGCGAGCTCGCGCTCGTTGGGCAGGATCTCGCCGACCGCGAAGTCCCGGTCCAGCGCCTCGCTGAGCACGGTCTTGAGGTGCCAGTACTTCGGCTCCGGTACCGATTCGAGCTGCGTGGTCCCCACCCTGACTCCTCCTGCAATCGCCGCCGTCGCCGCGTCCGTCGGCAGTTCCAGCGGCAGTTCCGCGCCGCAGTTCCGCGCCCTTGTTTATTAAAGGTTCCTGCACTATCCCTGCGACGATAGGACGGCGCACCCCCTTGGTCAAGACCAATCCTGGCCACTCCGCAGGGCAGATCGGGCATATGTAGCAAGACGTTCATGGGATGTTCGTGCCCGCCGCACGTTTCACGAAGGGCGGGCGCCGGCGGCTACCCGG
The DNA here is from genome assembly GCF_000966975.1 of Streptomyces katrae. GTDB lineage: Bacteria > Actinomycetota > Actinomycetes > Streptomycetales > Streptomycetaceae > Streptomyces > Streptomyces katrae. The sequence continues at coordinate 10,285 of NZ_JZWV01000569.1, forward strand.
CAGTAATGATGGGGCGGTCATCTCCGACGGCCCACCCCACTCGCGTCCACCCCGACGAGGAGCAGCATGACCGCCACGGTCTCCTTCACGATCGATTCGCCGCTGGGTCCCCGCACCGCCACCGTCGCCGTCGAACGCGAGGGGAGGGGCGAGCCCCTCCTCCTGCTGCACGGCATCGGCCACCACCTGCAGGCCTGGCACCCGGTCTCCGGCATCCTGTCGGCCGAGTACGAGGTCATCGCCGTCGACCTGCCCGGCTTCGGCGCCTCCGAGCCCCTGCCGCCCGGCGTCCCGTACGACCTCACCACCGTCGCCACGGCCCTCGGCTCGCTCTGCGCCGCGCTCGGCATCGGGCGTCCGCACGTCGCGGGGAACTCCCTCGGCGGGCTGCTCGCCCTCGAGATGGGACGCCTCGGTCTCGTCCGTTCCGTCACCGCCCTCTCCCCCGCCGGCTTCTGGTCGGACGCCGAGCGGCTCTACGCCTTCTCCGCCCTCCACGCGATACGCGCCGGCGCCCGGGCCCTGCCCCCTGCGGTCCTGGAGCGGCTCGCCCGGAGCGCCCCCGGCCGAGCCGCGCTCACCGGCAGCATCTACGCCCGCCCGGGCCGGCGCGCCCCGGAGGCCGTGATCGCCGAGACGCTGGCCCTGCGGACGGCGACGGGCTTCGGGCCGACACTGGCCGCGGGCGGTCCGGTCCGCTTCACCCACGACCTGCCCGGTCTGCCCGTGACGATCGCCTGGGGCTCCCGCGACCGGCTGCTGTTCCCCCGCCAGGGCCCGCGTGCCAAGCGGACGATCCCCGGGGCCCGGCTGGTGCGGCTGCGCGGCTGCGGCCACGTCCCGATGAACGACGACCCGGCGCTGGTCGCCCGGGTCATCAGCGACACGGCGCACGGCACGGAGCACGCCGGTACGGAGCACGCCGGTACGGAGCACGGCACCGCCTCCGGCGACGGCGCCCGCATCGGGGCCTGACCCCGGAACCGGGCCCGGTCGTGATCGGCTGACGGGTGTTCATCCACGGTTCGCGTGGGCGACTCGGCCGGTCTGGTGTGCGACGGCACACTGGTCCGGCCATCCCCCCAGCCGTCCCTGGAGACGCACCCATGGCCTCGATGCCGCACACCCGACGGTCCCTGCTCGGCGGGTCCCTCGCCGTCCCGCTGGGCCTGGCCCTGTCCACGGCGCTCGCCGCGCCCGCGCTCGCCGCCTCGCCCCGGGTCCCCGCCTTCGCCCGCTCCGGCCGTCCGGCCGCCCTCTGGGGCGTCCAGTCCGGGGAGATCACCGCGCACTCGGCCACCGTCTGGACGCGCTCCGACCGGCCGGCGCGGATGTACGTGGAGACCTCCCCGAGCGAGTCGTTCCGTTACGGCGTCCACCGCCACGGCGGCCCCTTCCTCGGCCCGGCCACCGACTTCACCGGCACCACCACCCTGCGCGACCTGCCTCCCGGCCGGCAGATCCACTACCGGGTCGTGCTCACCGACCCCGACGACCCCCGCCGCTGCGGCGAGCCGGTGCGCGGCAGTTTCCGCACCACCCCCGTCTCCCGCCGCCAGAGCGTGCGCTTCCTGTGGTCCGGGGACCTGGCGGGCCAGGGCTGGGGGATCAACCCCGAGCTCGGCGGGTACCGCGTCTTCGACGAGATGCGGCTGCGCGACCCCGACTTCTTCCTCTTCAGCGGCGACACGATCTACGCCGACGGCCCGCTCAAGGCCGCCGTACCGCTGCCCGACGGCCGCGTCTGGCACAACGTCACCACCGAGGAGAAGGCCAAGGTCGCCGAGACCCTCGCCGAGTACCGCGGGAACTTCCGCTACAACCTGCTCGATCACAACCTGCGCGAGTTCTACGCCCAGGTCCCGGTCCTGGCCCAGTGGGACGACCACGAGGTGCGCAACAACTGGTACCCGGGCCAGCTGCTGGACGACCCGCGCTACACCGTCAAGGACGTCGACACCCTCACGGCCCACGCCCGCCAGGCCTTCGGCGAGTACTTCCCCGTGACCGACCTGCGGGGCGGACGCGCGGAGGGCCGGATGTACCGGGTGCTGCGGCAGGGGCCGCTGCTGGACGTGTTCGTGCTCGACATGCGCACCTACCGCGACGCCAACTCCCCGGGCCGCCAGACCGACGACCCGGTCGGCATCCTCGGCACCGAACAGCTGGCCTGGCTCAAGCGGGAGCTCTCGCGCTCGCGGGCGACCTGGAAGGTGATCGCCGCCGACATGCCGCTGGGCATCGTGGTCCCCGACGGGGCCACCGACTTCGAGGCGGTCGCCCAGGGAGACCCCGGGGCCCCGCTGGGGCGCGAGCTCCAGATCGCCGACCTCCTGCGCCACATCAAGCACCAGCACATCACGGGCACCCTCTGGCTCACCGCCGACGTCCACTACACCGCCGCCAACCACTACGCCCCCGAGCGCGCGGCCTTCTCCGACTTCGCCCCCTTCTGGGAGTTCGTCTCCGGACCCATCGGCGCCGGCGGCTTCCCGGCCGGCAAGCTGGACGCCACCTTCGGACCGCGGACCGCGTACGTGCAGTCGGCGCCGGTCGCGAACATGTCCCCGGCGGAGAACCCCCCGTACTACGGCGAGGTCGAGATCGACGGCGACAGCGGGGAGCTCACCGTGCGGTTGCGCCGCCAGGGAGGCGGAGTACTCTTCACCCAGCGGCTCCAGCCCGGCCGCGTCGGACAGCCGTGAGGACACCGGCCCCGGACGACTCCGGCAGCGGAAACCAGCTGGAAAAACGGGAGAAACCGACCAGAGCCACACTTAACCAGTCGGTCACAGATCGTTCGTGATCACGCAACACCCGGGCGCCACAGTGGGTGCATGACTGACCGTAACCCCGCCTCCGCCGCCCCGCGCCCCCACCGCCACCACTGGCGCCGGGACCTCGTCGAACTCGCCGCCCTCTTCTGCGCCGTGGCCGTCGCCGACGGCATCGCCAACCTCGTCGCACACGGCCCGAGCGGCCCGCTCCTGCTGGTCGCCTCGGCCGTCGCGCTCCTGGTCACGGCGGGCTTCCACACCTGGTGGGCCCGCCGTCACAGCCATGCGCCGCCGCCCGGCGCCGCCCTGCCCTCCGACCGGCCCGCGGCGGCCCCGGAGGCAGCCCCCACCACCCCCGCCACACCGGCCGTCGGCGCCCTCTGGCGCATGCGGACGACCGTACGGGACGAGCCCGGCAGCCTCGCCTCGCTGTGCACCGCCCTCGCCCGGGCCCAGGTGGACATCCTGACCCTCCAGACCCACCCCCTCCCCGAGGGCGGCACGGTCGACGAGTTCCTGCTGCGCGCCCCCCGCGACCTGGCCATCGCCGACCTGACCCGGGC
>NZ_JZWV01000570.1 GCF_000966975.1 Streptomyces katrae
GGTTTCCTGTCCTGCACCGCCCGGGACAACCCGGCCAAGTCTGCCAGATGCCGCGTTTCACCCCACGGCGGGGGTCGCGGGGCCCCATGTGGCGCCGCCGGTGGCGGGGGCGGCCGGCAGGGAGGATCGTGGGCGGGGAGGGGCGGGTGCGGAGGAGGTCCGCCATGCGTCACGGCAGCCACACGGGCGACCGCGGTCCCCGGCGTGCGGGCAGGACCGCCCGCGTC
>NZ_JZWV01000571.1 GCF_000966975.1 Streptomyces katrae
TGCGGGCAGGACCGCCCGCGTCCTGCTGGCTCCCCTCCTCGTGGCGGTGCTGCTCGGCGCGGGCACCGACGGCTCCGGCGAGACCGTCTCCCTCGACGGCGACCGCCCCGGCGAGCGGCTCGACGTCACCCTCACCCGGGTCGTGGACCCCGCGGGCCCGGAGCCGGCGAGCGGGGGCGAGCGTCTGGTCGCCGTGGAACTGCGTCTGGAGAACACCGGAACCGTGCCGTACGAGGACTCCCCCGCTCCGGCCGCGCACCTCCTCGACACCACCGGGCGGCGGTTCACCGGGCTCAGCGCCCCCACGGACGCGGGCCCGCCCCTCCCCGGCACCGTCACCCTCGCCCCGGGCCGTTCGGCCGCGGGCTACGTCGTCTTCCGGCTGCCGCGGGAAGCCCGTCCGGCGGCGGTGCAGTTCGCCCTGGACGCCGGGCTCGGGGACGACGTCGCCCACTGGAGCCTCTCCTGAACGCCTGCCGGAACCGGCCGGAAATTACCTCGACGTATCTAGTGACTTAGCAGCCACCCACCAGTAGAACTTGTTCCCACTCCGTCGAGAGTGAGGAACGCCACATGAGTGACAAATCCCTGCACAGCAAGGTGTCCAAGGGTGTCTCCCGACGCGGATTCATCGCTGGAACCAGTTCTCTTCTGGGGGCCATGGCCCTCGGCGCCAACGCCATCCCGGCCCGCGCCAATCCCGCCACCGCCATCGCCTCCGCCGTAGCCAACGCTCCCATCGCGTCCGGGGCCCATGTCCCGGCCCTCGTCATCGGCACCGGCTACGGGGGCTCCGTCGCCGCACTGCGGCTCGCCCAGGCCGGCGTCGACGTCCACATGATCGAGATGGGCATGGCCTGGGACACCCCGGGGACGGACGGCAAGATCTTCGCCAACACCACCAGGCCCGACTACCGCTCCTTCTGGCTGCGCACCCGCACGAAGGCGCCCCTGAGCAACTTCCTCGGCTTCCCCATCGACAAGGACGTCCCGAAGTACACGGGCATCCTCGACGCCGAGGAGATGGGCGGGATCATCGTCTACCAGGGCCGCGGCGTCGGCGGCGGCTCGCTCGTCAACGGCGGTATGGCAGTGACCCCCAAGCGGCAGAACTTCGCCGCCATCCTCCCCACCGTGGACGCCGACGAGATGTACTCCACCTACTACCCCCGGGCCAACGCCGGGCTCGGGGTGGGGCTCATCGACCCCGACTGGTTCGAGACGGTGGACTGCTACCAGTTCGCCCGCGTCGGCCGCAAGCACGCCCAGCGCTCCGGCTTCCCCTTCGTCTTCGTGCCGGACGTCTACGACTGGGACTACATGAAGCAGGAGGTGGCCGGCACCGTCCCCAAGTCCGCCGTGGACGGGGAGATCCTCTACGGCAACAACGCCGGCAAGAAGTCCCTCCAGAAGACCTACCTCGCCGCCGCCCGGGCCACCGGCAGGGTGGCCGTCTCCCCCTTGCACCGGGTCACCACCGTCTCCCCCTCGGACGGTGGCGGCTACACGGTCGCCATGGAGGAGCTGAACACCACCGGCGACGTCGTCACCGTCAAGACCGTCACCGCCGACCGGGTGTTCTTCGCCGCCGGCAGCGTCGGCACCAGCAAGCTCCTGGTCCGGCTGAAGGCCACCGGGGCCCTCCCGCTCCTCAACGACGAAATCGGCAAGGGCTGGGGCGACAACGGCAACGTCATGTGCGGCCGGGCGAACCACATGTGGGACCCGACCGGCAAGGTCCAGGCGTCCATCCCCTGCGGGGGCATCGACAACTGGGACGCGGGCGGGGCCTTCGCCGAGGTGGCGCCGCTGCCGACCGGCATCGAGACGTACGCCTCCTTCTACCTCTCCATCACCAAGAACCCCAACCGCGCCGAGTTCTCCTGGAATCCGGCGACGCGCAAGGTCGAGCTGAACTGGCAGACGGCCTGGAAGCAGCCATCCATCGACATGGCGAAGACCATCTTCGACAAGATCAACGCCAGGGAGGGGACGATCTACCGCAGCGACCTCTTCGGCACCGACAAGGTCTGGGGCGACCACCTCACGTACCACCCGCTCGGCGGCGCCGTCCTGGGCAAGGCCACCGACAACTACGGCCGCCTGCACGGCCACCCGGGCCTGTACGTCATCGACGGGGCGCTGATCCCCGGCAACACCAGCGTCAACCCCTTCGTGACGATCACGGCCCTCGCCGAGCGGAACATCGAGAAGATCATCGCCACGGACCTCTGACGGAGGACGGTCACGGTCACCGGGGCCGGCCGGGGCGCGCGCCGCGCCCGGCCGGCCCCGCCGCCGTTCAGCTCCCCGGCAGCACACAGACGCTGTCGAGGCCCAGGACGTGGTTGAGCCGGCCGAACGCGAGCCAGGAGCCGATGCTCATGCTCAGCTCCACGATCTCCACCTGGCTGTAGTGCGCGGTCATCCGCTCCCAGAACTCCTCGTCGAGGTTGTGGTGGTCCAGGGCGTAGCGCTCGGCGTACTCGGCGGCCAGCCGGGTGCGGTCGTCGAAGGCGGGCGTGGTGCGCCATTCGGTGACCGCGTCGGCGAAGCCCTCCTCGACCTTCTCCCCGTCCCGGTCGGTGCGCCAGTCGAGGCAGAAGACGCATCCGTTGATCTGCGCGATGCGCAGCCGGGCCGCCTCGAACTCGCGCAGGCCCAGGGTGGTGTGGGCGTAGACCGACAGGGAGAAGTTGGCCGCCGCCATGCCGATGCCCGGGACCAGATCGCCCCATACGTACTCGATGGGGTGCTGTCCGTCGGGGACGTCGATCCTCATGGCTGTTTCCTTCCGAGTTTGCCGACTGCGGGGCGCAGCGGGACGTCGAGGGCGTCGTAGAGCCCGGGTTCCGCCTCCACCAGCCAGTCGATGGCCCCGACCAGCCGCCCGACGGCGGTGGCGTTGCCGCCCGCCGAGCGGTTCTCGCCCTCGTCGGTGGCCTCGACGGTCACCTCGATGCGGGGGCGGCCCTCGATGACGACCCGGTGGGCTCCGGCGCCGCCGTCGGGCGGGGCGGGCCAGTCGGGGGCGCAGGAGGCGTGGATGCGGGTGACGTGTTCGATGACGATGCGGGGTTCGCCGGCGACGATGCCCTGGACCTCGAAGCGGATGGCGCCCTGGGTGCCGGCCTGGAACTCCCCCATGGTGGGGGTGGTGACGGTGGTGTCGAGGGCGCGCCGGTCGGAGGTCTCGCGGATCTCGTCGAGTTCGACGCCGAGGGCGCGGGCCATCATCCGGATCTGGCCGCCCCACACCATGGTCGGGACCGAGGGCATGAGCATCATCGGCTCCTCGTCCATGGGCCGGCCCATGCCGACCAGGTCGCGGACGGAGTCCGGCTGGTCGTAGGTGGAGTAGTCGAAGATCTCCTGGCAGCGGATCGCGTCCACGGTGGTGCCCAGTCCGCTCAGCAGGAGCGGGAGCACGTCGTTGCCCCAGCCGGGGTCGACGCCGGAGGCGAAGAGCGAGCCGCCGCCCTCGGCTATCGCCGCCAGGACCGGGTCGCGGAACTCCGGCGGGGCGCTGCGGTGGTCGTAGAGCGTGTAGAGGGCCGGGCTGACGACGGCCGCGCCCGCCGTGATGGCGCGGGTGATGTCGGCGAGGGCGTCGTCGGGGCGGACGTCGCCTGACGCGGCGTAGACGACGGCGGCGGGACGGGCCGCGAGCACCGCCCCGATGTCGTCGGTCGCCGCCACCCCCAGCCGGCGGTCGAGCCCGGCGAGTTCGCCCGCGTCGCGGCCGATCTTGGCGGGGTTGTGGACGATCACTGCCGTGAGTTCGAGCGCCGGGTGGGCCTCGACGGCGCGGATCGCCGCGCGGCCTACGTTGCCCGTGCCCCAGACCACCGTGGGAATCATGCGCGGAGGGTAGCGACGGGGCGCGGAGGAGCCCAGGGGCGTGGAGGAGGTTTTTCGAGCGGGCCGCGCCCTGGACTCCGGGCACGGAGAAAGGATTCGGCGGGTCGAGCCGCACCCCGTACGCTCCCCCGGCATGAGCATGAGGAATTCGACGGTGCGGGCGGTCAACCGGCTGACGGCGCACTGGGCCGGGGCCCACCGGGGCGACGCCGGAACGGTGTTCACCGCGGCCGGGGTCTGGCCGCTGCTCGCCCCGCTCGCGGACGGGGCGGCGGGCCCGGCCCGGGCGGAGCTGGCGGAGGCCCTGGGCATGCCCGCCGAGCGGGCGGCGGGGGCCGCACGGGAACTGCTGGCCGCACTGGACGGCGTACGGGGGCTGCGGGCGGCGGCGGGCCTGTGGACCCGGGCGGACCTGCCCCTGGAGGCGGCCTGGCTGGAGCGGCTGGCGCCGGGCAGCCACGGCACCCTGAGCGGTGGCGCGGAGGCCGACCACAAGGCGCTGGACGCGTGGGCCGACCGGCAGACGGACGGGCTGGTCAGGCAGATGCCGGTCACGCTGACCGAGGGGCCGGACGGGACGAGGCTGGTGCTGGCTTCGGCCCTCGCGCTGAAGACGAGGTGGATCCGGCCGTTCACGGAATGGCCCGGTGAGGCGGCCGAGGGCCCGTGGGCCGGGCGGCCCCTGCGGATGCTGCACCGTTTCAGCCGGCTGCAGGACCGGGTCGGGGTGGCGGAGGGGCCGGCGGGGGCGGTGACCCTGCTGGAGGTCGTCGGGAACACGGGGGTGGACGTCCACCTCCTGCTGGGCGAGCCGGGCGCCGGGTCCGGCGCGGTCCTCACCACCGGGATCGAGGCCGTCACCCGGTCCCGGCCGGTCGTCCCCGCGAGCCTGCTCCCGGCGGGCCGCCCCGCCCCCGGCCTCTCCATCGGCACGGAGCTCGCCCAGACCCCCGGGCCCCGGCTCGCGGTGAGGACTCCCGCCTTCGAGGTACGGGCCGTGCACGATCTCGGCGAGCGGGCCCGGATGTTCGGCCTGGAGGCGGCGCGGGACTCGCGCCGGAGCCACTTCCCCGGGGTCAGCTCCGCTCCTCTGGCCGTCGGCTCCGCTCAGCAGTCGGCGGTGGCGTGGTTCCACGCGGAGGGGTTCGAGGCCGCCGCGGTCACCGCGATCAGCGCGGTCGGGGCCGGTGTACCGCCCCGGACCCGCTACCGCGTCCGCCGCACCGAGGTGTCCTTCGACCGCCCCTTCGGCTTCCTGGCCGTCCACCGCACCTCGCGGCTGGTCCTGGCGGCGGGCTGGGTCAGCGATCCGGTCCCGTACGCGGAGCCACCGGAGAAGACGGAGGAGGAGAAGAGGCGGGAGGAAGAGGAAGCGGACGCGCAGTGGGAGGAAGAGGAGCGGGCGGCGGCAGCGTCGCGGCCAGCGCCGCCGTCTCCGTGAAGGAGGGGACGCGGCCCGTGCCGCCCCGGCCCGACACCGACAGGGAGGCCGCCGCCACCCCGAGGGCCACCGCCTCCGGGAGGGGGTCGCCGAGGGCGAGCCGGGCGGTGGCGGTGCCGGTGAAGCAGTCCCCGGCGCCGGTGGCGTCGACCGGCTCGGGGTTCACCGGCACGGGGTGGTGGGCCGCCCGGACGCCCTCGTCCAGGAGCAGCCGGCCGGCCCCGGCGGTGACGGCGACGGCGCGGGCGCCCAGGGCCCGGTAGCGGGCGGCGGCCGTGACCGGATCGGCGGTGCCGACCAGCGCGAGGGCGTCGGCGGGGCAGGAGGACTTGAGCAGCCCGGTCAGCGGGGCCATCGCCGCCAGCAGGGAGCGGGCCCCGGCCCGACCGGTCAGCCGGGGGCGGAAGTTGGGGTCGTACGTGACGTGGCCGCCGGCCCCGTGGACGGTGCGGGCGGCGGCGAGCACCGCCTCGCGGCTGCTCGGGGAGAGCGCGCCGGCGATCCCGCCGGTGATCAGCGCCCGGGTCCCGGTCAGCAGTTCCCGCCAGGCCTCGACGTGGGACGGGGAGAGGGTGGATCCGGCGCTGCGGGTGCGCCAGTAGACGAACTCGCGCTCCCCGTCGGTGTCCGCGCTGAGCAGGTAGGCGCCGTTGGGGTGGGGGGCGCGGTGGACGTGGGAGACGTCCACTCCCAGCTCGGCGGCCCGGCGCAGCAGCGGGAGGCTCAGCTCCTCCTCGCCGACGACCGCGAGCAGTGCGGTCCGCGCCCCGGCGGCCGCGGCGGCGGCAGCGGCGTTGAGGGCGTGGAGATCCGGGCGGCGGTCCCGTCGGCGGCCTCGCGCAGCGGGGCCTCGGCATGGATCTCGACGAGCACCTCGCCGAGCACGAGGACGTCGTACGGCCCGTCGGCCGGGAAGGCGGCCACGGCTACGCCTGCGCGCGCGGTGCGGCAACGGGCCCCGCGTCGGGCGCGGCCCGTCCCGGCTCCGGCGCACGGGGTGGCGAGCCGCCGGACGCGGCCGGGTACGCCGCCAGGTCGGCGAAGAGGGCCGCGAGTTCCTCCGGGTGCGTCGGCAGGCCGGTGCCGACGCCGACCGCGGTCGCGCCCGCCGCGAGCCAGGTG
>NZ_JZWV01000572.1 GCF_000966975.1 Streptomyces katrae
GCCCGCGGCGAGCCAGGTGCGGACCTCGTCCGGCGTGATGCCGCCGGTCGGTATCAGGAGGGCGCCGGGGAGGACGGCGCGCAGGGAGCGGATGAACCGCGGGCCGCCCACGTGGGCCGGGAAGACCTTCGCCGCGCCCGAGTGCCGGACGGCGGCGGCGATCTCGCCGGGGGTGCAGCCGCCCTCGATGAAGGCCGCCCCGCGCCGCGCGGCGACCTCGCGGACCTCGGGGGCGGGGTACGGGGACACCAGGAAGCCCGCCCCGGCGTCGAGGGCCGCTTCGGCGTCGGCCGCGGTGGTGACGGTGCCCACGCCGATCAGCGCGGGGCGGCCCGGCGCGTCGGCGAGGGCGGTCGTGCGGGCCACGGCCCCGGCCCAGCCCGGGACGGAGGTGGTGAGCTCCACCGCGCGGCAGCCCGCGGCGAGGAGGGTCCGGGTGGTGCGGACGGCCTCTTCGGCGTCGGCGCTGCGCAGCACCGGGAGCAGACGCTGGGCGGCCAGGACTTCGTACGGACGCAGGGACACGGGCGGGCCCTCCCCGGACGTTCCCCGCGGGGAACTCGGCATCGTGCACGGGAACTTATTGGTCCAGACCTTACACATCCCAGGGCCGGTCGACGCCGAAGATCCTCCTTCGGATAAAAACTTCTTCGGAAAAACGTTATCGGGGTCCCCTTCGACGGTCTCCCAGTTGTCGGACATCATCGACCGCCGGTACGGACAGGGAAGTTCACATGAGTACTCAGCACACGGCAGAGCTGGTGGCAGCGGCCCGCGCGGGCGATCCCCGCGCGCAGGACGAGCTCGTCGGCACCCACCTGCCGCTCGTCTACAACATCGTCGGCCGGGCCCTGAACGGCTCCTGCGACGTGGACGACGTCGTGCAGGACACCATGCTGCGGGCGCTCGACGGGCTGGCCGGTCTGCGCTCGGACGAGAACTTCCGGTCGTGGCTGGTGGCGATCACCATGAACCGGATACGGGCCCACTGGGAGTCCCGCAGCGGTGTTCCGGGGGCCAGCGGTCTGGAGGCGGCCCAGGACGTGGCCGACCCGGGCGCCGACTTCGCCGACCTCACGGTGGTCAAGCTGCAGCTGTCGGGGCAGCGCCGGGAGACGGCCCGTGCCACGCGCTGGCTGGAGCCCGACGACCGGGCGCTGCTGTCGCTGTGGTGGCTGGAGTGCGCCGGTGAGCTGACCCGGGCCGACGTGGCCTCCGCGCTGGAGCTGACCCCGCAGCACACGGCGGTGCGGGTGCAGCGGATGAAGGCGCAGCTGGAGTCGGCGCGGGTGGTGGAGCGGGCGCTGGAGGCGCAGCCGCCGTGCGAGCAGATCCAGGCGATGACGGGCACCTGGGACGGCCGGCCCTCGCCGCTGTGGCGCAAGCGCATCGCCCGGCACGCCCGGGAGTGCCTGCGCTGCTCCGGGCTGTGGAACGGGCTGATGCCGGCGGAGGGGCTGCTGGCCGGACTGGCGCTGGTTCCGGTGGCCGCGGCACTGGTGGCGGGCGTACGGGCCGCGGCGACGGCGAACACCGCCCCGGTGGCCTTCGCCGACGCGGCGACGCAGCTGAGCCCGGTGGTCTCCGGCCCCGGCCGGGCGGCCCGGCGCAAGGGCGCGGACACCGGCCCGGGCGACCCGTCCGGCGGCCGCGGTGCGCAGCGCAAGCGGCGCCAGAACCGCCGTCGGGCGATCGGCGGTGCGGTGATCGCCGCGTGCGTGGCGGGCGGCGGCCTGGTCTACCTGACGATGCCCGGCGAGAAGGGTGCCGAGGCGGGCGGCGCCACCCCCGCCTCGCCGCTGGCCGGGGCGGCGCCACCCGCGCCTCGCCGCTGGCCGCGCTCTCCGCGCCGGACACGGCCTCGCCGCAGCCCTCTGGCTCCGCCTCCGCCTCGCCCTCCGGTTCGGCCTCGCCCTCCCCCTCCGCCTCGGCTTCCGCTTCGGCCTCGCCGTCGCCGTCGTCGAGCAGCTCCAAGGCCTCGGACCCACAGCCGGAGCCGTCCCGGAGCAACCCGCCGAAGCCCGCGCCGCCCGCGCCGGCGCCCGCCCCGGCGGGGGTGGTCGGGCAGGTGATCGCCCTGATCGCCCTGGTCAACTCCGAGCGGGCGGCGGCCGGCTGCGGCCCGCTCAAGGAGGACGCGCAGCTGGACAGGGCCGCGCAGGGCCACTCCGACGACATGGCGCGGCGGGGCTTCTTCGACCACACCAACCCGGACGGAGCGGACCCGGGCGACCGGACGACGGCCGCCGGGTACCGCTGGTCCACTTACGGGGAGAACATCGCCAAGGGGCAGCAGACGGCCCAGGACGTGATGGACTCGTGGATGAAGAGCCCCGGTCACCGGGCGAACATCCTGAACTGCTCCTTCAAGGACATCGGTGTCGGGATGCACCCCGGCGCCGGCGGCCCGTGGTGGACCCAGAACTTCGGCGCCCGCGGCTGACGGCTCCCGCCCCGCGCCCCGCGCGTCCTGCTGTTTGACTCAGAATCCGGGCAAGATAGAGGCTGGAGACCGAGCAGCAGATCAGCGAAGCGGGCGGGGTGAGGTGCGTGCCGAGGAAGGAGCTGCGGCCCCATCAGCGCGAGGCCGTCGACGCGGTCGTGCGCGCCCTCCAGCTGCCCGCCGACGGCCGCGTGCCCGCGCGGGGCCTGCGGACCCAGGTGATCATGGCCACGGGGTCCGGGAAGTCCCTGGTCGCCGTCCGATCCGCCGAGGAGCTGCGGGCCGGCCGGGTGCTGGTCCTGGTGCCCTCCCTCGACCTCCTCGTGCAGACCGTCGCCGCCTGGCGGGAGGGGGGCCGCACCGGGCGGGCCCTGGCGGTGTGCTCGCTGCGCGGAGAGGACGTGGGGGTGCCCACCACCACCGATCCGCGCGTCCTGTCCCGCTGGGCGGCCCGGCCGCTGGAGCGGGTGACGGTGTTCGCCACGTACGCGTCGCTGGGCCTGGGCACCATCGAGCGGGCGCACCTGGCCGGGCTGCCGTCCTGGGACCTGATCGTGGTGGACGAGGCGCACCGGACCTCGGGCCGGATCGGCAAGCCCTGGGCGGTGGTGCACGACAACCTGCGGATCCCCTCCCTGCGGCGGCTGTACATGACGGCCACGCCCCGGGTGTGGCGTGACGGCGAGGAGGTCGACGAGGAGGAAGAGGAGCAGGGCGGCGGCCGGGAGCCCCGCGGGCGGGGCGAGCTGGTCGCCTCGATGGAGGACGACCCGGAGGGGCCGTTCGGCTCCCGCTGCCACACCCTGTCGCTGTCCGAGGCGATCGACCGGGGCATCTGTGCCCCGTACCGGGTGGTCTGCGTGGACGTCAGCGATCCCGGGTTCCAGTCGGCGGTGCTGCTGGGGGCGGACGGCCGGTCGGACCGGGTGCGCGGGATGCGGCTCGCGGCGCTGCAGGCGGCGCTGGTGAAGGCCGCGGCGGACCAGGGCTTCCGGCGCACGCTGGTGTTCCATCACCTCACGAAGGAGGCGGAGGCCTTCGCGGCGGGGCTGCCCGCGGTCGCGGCCCGGCTGCGGACGGCGAGCCGCAGCCCGAAGCCGGTGTACCCGCGGACGGTGTGGGCGGACTGGCTGTGCGGTCAGCACACGGCGGCCCACCGGCGGCGGGTGCTGGACGCGTTCGCCGCGGACCGGGTCGCGGACAAGGCCTTCCTCGGGAGCGTCCGGGTGCTGGGCGAGGGGGTGGACACCAAGGAGTGCGACTCCGTCTTCTGGGCCGACGTCCGCGGTTCCATGCCGGACCTGGTGCAGGCGGTCGGGCGGGCGCTGCGGATCCGGCCGGGCGAGGGGAAGGTGGCCTCGCTGGTGGTGCCGGTGCTGCTGGGGCCGGGCGAGTCGCCGGAGTCGATGCTGACCTCGCGGGCGTACGGGGACCTCGCGCGGCTCCTGGAGGCGCTGCGGGCCCACGATTCACGGCTGGTGGAGGCCCTGGCGCAGCCGCAGGTCCCGAGCTCGGCGGCGAAGGCCCCGGCGGCGGCCGCGACGGCGGCCGGGCCCGGTGCGGGGGCGCGGGCCCTGCTGAGCTTCTCCACGCCCCGCGACCCGGCGCTGCTGGCGGCCTTCATCCGGCTGCGGGTGCTCAACCCGGAGCACACGCGGTGGCGGCGCGGGGTGGAGGCGGCCCGGGTCTACGCGGAGACGGCCGGGGACCTGAAGGTGCCGTTCGCGTTCCGGGTTCCGGCGGACCGCGAGGAGTGGCCGCCCGCCCTGGCGGGGTTCCCGCTGGGCCAGTGGATCGCGGACGCGCGGCGCACCTACCGGCGGGGCGCGCTGGGCCGGGAGCGGATGCGGGAGCTGGACGAACTCGGCATGGTGTGGAGCCACTTCGACGTGGCCTTCGAGGAGGGGCTCGCGGCGGCCCGTGCCTGGGCGGCCGAGCACGGGCACCTGCTGCCCCCGGTGGACGCCACCTGGCACGGGGTGCCGGTCGGGGTGTGGATGAAGAACAACCGGGCCGCCGCCCGCCGGGAGGGTCCGGGCGCTCTGCCGCAGGAACGCCGGGACGCCCTGGAGGAGATCGACCCGGCCTGGTGCCCGGCCTGGGACATCGGCTGGCAGCGGGGTTTCCAGCTGACCCGGGCCCATCTGGACGCGGGGGGCGCGATGCCCTCCGGTCCGGGTGAGGTGGTGGTCCAGGGCGAGGACCTGGGACTGTGGGTGCGGGCCCAGCGGCTGGGCTGGGAGCGGCTCGCCTGGGCGCAGCGGTGGCTGCTGGAGCACGCGCTGGGGCTGTCCCCCGCCGCCGAGGAGGAACGGCCGCCGCCGCGGCGCAGCCATGCCGACGCCTGGGCCGGGCACCTGGAGGCGGCCCGGCGCTTCCACGCCCGCGAGGGGCACCTGCGGGTGCCGCGGACCCATGTGGAGCGGGTCGGCGGGCAGGAGCTGCGGCTGGGCTCGTGGATCGCCAACCAGCGCGCCCGGGCGGCGGGCCTGGCCCCGGAACGGGTGGCCGCGCTGACGGCCCTGGGGATGCGCTGGCCGGCGTCTTCGGGCTGAGGGGTGCGGCGGCCGGTCAGTGGTGGAAGCCGGACCGGCTGGGGGTGGCGGGGGTGAGCTGCGGGACGGCCCTCAGGTGGTCCACGGCCCGGCGCATGTCCTCGACGAGCAGGGCGATCTGGTCGCGGGTCACCCCGTGCCGGATCAGGACGCGCTGGATGACGGTCTCCTGGCGGTCGGCCGGGAGCGGGTACGAGGGCACCTGCCAGCCGCGCATCCGCAGCCGGTCGGAGAGGTCGTAGAGGCTGAACCCGGCTCCGCCGGGGTCGGTGAGGGTGTAGGAGACGGCGGGCAGCGCTCCGCGGCCGTCGTAGAGCAGGGTGAAGGGGCCCAGCCCGGCGATCTCGCCGGCCAGGTACCGGGCGGTGTCGGCGCAGGCCTGCTGGACGCGGCGGTAGCCGGCCCGGCCCAGGCGCAGGAAGAGGTAGTACTGGGCGATGACCTCTCCGCCGGGGCGGGAGAAGTTGAGGGCGAAGGTGGGCATGTCGCCGCCCAGGTAGTCCACGTCGAAGACCAGCTCGGCGGGGAGCAGGTCGGCGGTGCGCCACACGATCCAGCCGACGCCCAGCGGCGCGAGCCCGTACTTGTGGCCGGAGGTGTTGACCGAGGCCACGCGCGGCAGGCGGAAGTCCCAGACCACGTCGGGGTGGAGGAAGGGGGCGACGAACCCGCCGCTGGCGGCGTCGACGTGGACGGGGACGTCCCAGCCGTGTTCCTCCTGGATCCGGTCGAGGGCGGCGGCGATCTCGGCGACGGGTTCGTAGTCGCAGGTGTAGGTGACGCCGAGGATGGCGACGACGCCGATGGTGTTCTCGTCCACGTGGGCGGCGAGCTGGTGGGGGCGCAGTCCGGTGGCGCCGGGTTCCAGGGGGATCTGGCGGAGTTCGACGTCGAAGTAGCGGGCGAACTTCTCCCAGCAGATCTGAACGGGGCCGCAGACCAGGTTGGGGCGGTCGGCGGGTTTGCCCTCGGCCTCGCGGCGGGCCCGCCAGCGCCATTTGAGGGCGAGTCCGCCGAGCATGGCGGCCTCACTGGAGCCGGTGGTGGAGCAGCCGGTGCCGGTGGTGCCGGCCGGGGCGTTCCAGAGGTCGGCCAGGATGTTGACGCAGCGGGCCTCGATCTCGGCGGTCTGCGGGTACTCGTCCTTGTCGATCATGTTCTTGTCGAGGCACTCGTTCATCAGCCGGTGCACGCCGTCGTCCGACCAGGTGGTGCAGAAGGTGGCGAGGTTCTGGGCGGCGTTGCCGTCGAGGAGGAGCTCGTTGTGGAGGAGCGAGTAGACCACTTCGGAGGACGAGTGGTCCTCGGGCATCCGGTACTTGGGGAGGACCTGGCCGCTCAGGGCGGACGCGAAGACGTCCGTGGCGGCGTCCTCGGCGCGCGTGTCCTTCGTCTGATGGAGAGCCATATACGGACTATAAGCCGTAGATGACGCCAAATCGGACTTCAGGGGACCTTGAGGGCTGATCGTGAATGGCGGATTCCGGCACCGCTTCCGGCCGACTCCGGAGCGTGACCCCCTCCACATGCATACCGTCGGACCGCAAAACTTACCGTCGGGTAGCATTTCCACCACAGATCTTCCCGTCCGGGCCACTGGAGCCGGTCCGGACGGGAAGATCATTTAATTTGTTCTACATAGAACTTATCCGCTGATGTCCGGATTCCGGCCAACTGCCCTCCGGCCGCTGGTAGTTCTTCGGCCATGAACAAGATCACCCGCCGGCAGGCCCTGGGCACCACCGCCGGCGCTCTCACCGTCCTCGGCATCGCAGGCGCCACCGCGCACGCCGCCGCCACCGACTCGCGCGCCGCCGCCACCACCCCGGCCGGCACGGTCGACGAGGTGTACATGGGCCGCCGCATCCAGATATCCCCCGCCTCGGGCGGCGGGCACCACGGCGGCCACCACGGCGGTGCCGGCATGCCCAGCGTCCGGATCGACGGCCGCGAGCTGCACGTGATGCAGAACGCCGACGGCACCTGGATCAGCGTGGTCAACCACTACGAGACGTATGCCGACCCGACCTCGCTGGCCCGGGCCGCCGTGCGCGAGCTCCAGGGCTCCCAGCTGGCCCCGATGCAGATGGGCGGCATGTGAGATGACCGTCCGCAAGAACCAGGCGACGCTGACCGCCGAGGAGAAGCGCGCCTTCACCAACGCGCTGCTCGAACTGAAGCGCACCGGCCGCTACGACCACTTCGTGACGACCCACAACGGGTTCATCATGAGCGACACCGACTCGGGCGACCGCGTCGGCCACCGCTCCCCGTCCTTCCTGCCCTGGCACCGCCGCTTTCTCCTCGATTTCGAGGCGGCTCTCCAGTCGGTGGACAAGAGCGTTTCGCTCCCGTACTGGGACTGGACGGCCGACCGCACCGCCCGTTCCTCCCTCTGGGCCGCCGACTTCCTCGGCGGCACCGGCCGGGCCCGCGACGGACAGGTGATGGACGGACCGTTCGCATACGCGACGGGCAAGTGGGAGATCACGGTCCGCGTGGACGGCCGCCCCTACCTGCGCCGCGCGCTCGGCGAGGGCGTGGCGCAGCTGCCGACGCGCGCCGAGGTGGACGCGGTGCTCGCCATGCCGGTCTACGACATGGCCCCCTGGAACAGCTCCTCGGGCGGCTTCCGCAACAACCTGGAGGGCTGGCGGGGCGCCAACCTGCACAACCGGGTGCACGTGTGGGTCGGCGGCCAGATGGGCACCGGGGTCTCCCCCAACGACCCGGTGTTCTGGATGCACCACGCCTTCGTGGACAAGCTGTGGTCGGACTGGCAGGCGAAGCACCCGAACTCTCCGTACCTGCCGGCGGCCGGCACCCCGAACGTCGTCGACCTGCGCGACACCATGCGCCCCTGGAACGACGTGACCCCGGCCGACATGCTCGACCACCGCACGTTCTACTCCTTCGACACCGAGCCCGCCTCCGCCGCCCGCCAGCGGTAGTGCAGCTCGGGGCGGCCGACCTGGCCGTACCGGGGGGCACGGTCCGCACGGCCGGTGTCCACCAGGTGCTCCAGGTACCGGCGGGCGGTGATCCGCGAGATCCCGGCCGCCCCGGCCGCCCCCGCGGCCGTCAGCCCCTCGGCCGCCTCCCGCAGCAGCGCCGCGACCCGGTCCAGGGTCGGGGCGCTGAGCCCTTTCGGCAGCTGGGCGGCGGCGGGCGCGCGCAGTGCGGCGAGCGCCCGGTCGACGTCGTCCTGGCCCACGGCCTCGCCGGCCGCCGCCCGGAACTCGGCGTAGCGCAGCAGCCGTTCGCGCAGCGTGGGGAAGGCGAAGGGCTTCAGCACGTACTGGACGACGCCCAGGGAGACGCTCTCGCGGACCACGGCCAGGTCGCGCGCCGAGGTCACCGCGATCACGTCGGCCGGATGCCCGGAGGCGCGCAGCGCGCGGGCGAAGCGCAGCCCGTTGCCGTCGGGCAGGGTGAGGTCGAGGAGCAGCAGGTCGACCGGGGTGCGCTCCAGCACCCGGGTGGCCTCCGCGAGGGTGTGGACGGCCGCCACGGCGGTGAACCCGGGCACCCGGCCCACGTAGAGCGCGTGCGCGTCGGCGGCGACGGGGTCGTCCTCGACGACGAGGACCCGCACGGGCGCACTCACGCGCCACCCCCTGCGGCGGGCCGCCCGGGGAGCGGGCACCGCGCCGCCCGGGCGGCGGTACGGCCCGGGCCAGCCCGCTCCGGCACGCCGTGCGGCCCCGCCCCTTCCGCCGGAGTCACCGGCAGGCGGGCCGTGAAGGCCGCGCCGCCCTCGGGGGTGTCCCCGGCCTCCACCGTGCCGCCGTGCCGGTGGGCCACCTGGCGGACCAGGGCCAGGCCCAGGCCGCGGCCCTCCCCCTTGCCGGACCAGCCGCGCCGGAAGACGTCCACCCCCTCCGGCAGCCCGGGCCCGTTGTCCGCGACCCGCAGCAGCAGCCCGTCCGCGTCCCGGCGGACGGTGACGGCGATCCGCCCGCCCGGCACCCCGGTGAGGGCGTCGAGGGCGTTGTCGACGAGGTTGCCGAGGACGGTGACCAGGTCCCGGGCCGGCGGCAGTCCCGGCCCGGCGTCGATCGCGCCGCTGTCCGGGGTGACGTGCAGCTCGATGCCCCGCTCGTGCGCCTGGGCGGCCTTGCCCAGCAGCAGGGCGACCAGCACCGGCTCGCCGACGGCGGTGACCACCTCGTCGGTCAGGGCCTGGGCGAGCTCCAGTTCGGCGGTGGCGAACTCCACCGCCTCCTCGCTGCGGCCCAGTTCGATGAGGGAGACCACGGTGTGCAGCCGGTTGGCCGCCTCGTGGGCCTGGGAGCGCAGCGCCTGGGTGAAGCCGCGCTCGTGGTCCAGTTCCCCGGTGAGGGCCAGGAGTTCGGTGTGGTCCCGCAGGGTGACCACGGTCCCGCGGCGGCCGCCGCCCGCCACCGGCGAGCTGTTGACCACCAGCACCCGCTCCCCGGTGAGGTGCACCTCGTCCACCCGGGGCCGGTCGGCGAGCAGGGCCCCGGTGAGCGGGGCGGGCAGCCCGAGGGCGTCCGCGCCGGTACCGGTGACCTCCCCGGACAGGCCCAGGAGTTCCCGGCCGGCGTCGTTGATCAGGGTGATCCTGCGGTGGCCGTCCAGCAGCAGCAGTCCCTCCCGGACCCCGTGCAGGGCCGCCTGGTGGTAGTCGTACATCCGGCTCAGCCCGGCGGCGTCCATCCCGTGGGTGTGGCGGCGCAGCCGGGCGTTGACCACGTACGTGCCCGCGCCGCCCAGCGCCAGCGCCCCCGCCGCCACCCAGGCGAGGACGGTCAGCTGCTGCGCGAGCCGGGCGCTGATGGCCCGGATCGTGATCCCGGCGCTGACCAGGCCGACGACCCTGCCTTCCGGCCCGGTGAGGGGGGTGATCACACGGATGGACGGGCCGAGGGTGCCGGTGTAGGTCTCGCCGAAGGTCTCGCCGCGCAGCGCCCGGGCGGTGTTGCCGAGGTAGCGCTCGCCGATCCGGCGCGGATCGGGATGGGTCCAGCGCCGCCCGTCGGGGGCCATGATCGTCACGAAGTCCACCTCCGCGTCCGCCCGCACCCGCTCGGCGTACGGCTGCAGGGCGGCCGAGGGGTCCGTCCCCGTGCGCGCCGCGTCCCGTACCGCCCCGAGCACGGACGGGGAGTCGGCGACGGCCCGGGCCACGGCCCCGGCCTGCCGCCGGGCGGCGTCCTCGGCCTGGCCGCGGGCGGTCGCGTACGCGAAGACCGCACAGCCGGCGACGACGAGGGCGACCAGCAGCACCTGCATGGCGAAGAGCTGGCCGGCCAGACTGCGCGGCGGGCGGACGAAGCGGAACATAGCGCTCAGTGTGCACCGGGCCATGAACTCAATGAACGCAAGGGTGACCGGGGTCACAGGGTGGGCGATGGTCTCCCGGAACGCATTCACCACCAGGAGACGAACGTGGCCGCCAGACGCGACAGAACCCATTACCTCTACATCGCGGTGATCGCCGCGGTGCTGCTCGGCATCGTCGTCGGCTTCGCCGCGCCCGGTACCGCGGTCGAGCTGAAGCCGCTGGGCACCGGCTTCGTCAACCTCATCAAGATGATGATCTCGCCGGTGATCTTCTGCACGATCGTGCTGGGGATCGGCTCCGTCCGCAAGGCCGCCAAGGTGGGCGCCGTCGGCGGTCTCGCCCTCGGGTACTTCATGGTGATGTCCACGGTCGCGCTGGCCATCGGGCTCGTCGTGGGGAACCTGCTGGAGCCGGGCAGCGGGCTGCACCTGACGGAGGCGGCCCGGCACGCCGGCGAGGCGCAGGCCAAGGCCGGCGGGGCGCAGAGCACGCCGGAGTTCCTGCTCGGGATCATCCCGACCACCCTGGTGTCGGCGTTCACCGGGGGCCAGGTGCTCCAGACGCTGCTGGTGGCGCTGCTGTGCGGGTTCGCGCTCCAGGCGATGGGCCCGGCGGGCGAGCCGGTGCTGCGCGGGATCGGACACGTGCAGAAGCTGGTGTTCCGGGTACTGGCGATGATCATGTGGGCGGCGCCGGTGGGCGCGTTCGGGGCGATCGCGGCGGTGGTCGGGGCGACCGGGATCGACGCGCTGAAGTCCCTGGCCGTCATCATGATCGGCTTCTACACCACCTGCCTGATCTTCGTCGTCGTGGTGCTGGGCACGCTGCTGCGGGTGTGCACGGGCGTCAGCATCTTCGCGCTGCTGCGGTACCTGGGACGGGAGTTCCTGCTGATCCTGTCCACCTCCTCCTCCGAGTCGGCGCTGCCGCGGCTGATCGCGAAGATGGAGCACCTGGGCGTCTCACGGCCGGTCACCGGCATCACCGTGCCCACGGGTTACTCCTTCAACCTGGACGGCACGGCCATCTACCTGACGATGTCCTCGCTGTTCGTCGCGGAGGCCATGGGCAAGCCGCTGGCCCTGGGCGAGCAGGTCTCGCTGCTGCTCTTCATGATCGTGGCCTCCAAGGGCGCGGCCGGGGTCACCGGTGCCGGACTGGCCACCCTCGCCGGGGGGCTCCAGTCGCACCGGCCGGAACTGGTGGACGGCGTGGGCCTGATCGTGGGCATCGACCGCTTCATGAGCGAGGCGCGGGCCCTGACGAACTTCGCGGGCAACGCGGTGGCGACGGTGCTCATCGGAACGTGGACCAAGGAGTTCGACCGCGAACGGGCGGCGGAGGTCCTCGCGGGACGGCTGCCCTTCGACGAGTCCGTACTCGTGGACGAGGGCCACGGCGCGGCCCCCGCCAACACCCCCGCCACCCTCCCCGGCCCCTCGGCGGGCCCCAAGGACGGTGTGCCGGCGTAACCGGCGCACCCCCGGATGCCGGCCGGACAGGGCTCGCCCCCACGGTGCCCAGCCCGGCCGGCCTCCGCGCTCCTGACCGAGCCGCTGCTCCTGGGGCTCGCCCTGCTCGCGGTGCGCGGCCGCATCAAACGCCGACGATGCCCGGTAAAGGGCCGATTTCAGCCATGTGATCTTCAACTCTGCTGCGCTGAAAGGTACTTCCCTCCGGGGCCGCGCGTCTGACATCTTGCGTCCACCACTCGTTTCGTACGACCCGGTAGGTGCCACCAGCACCGGAGCCGGGTCCTCGGAGGACGCTTTGATACCCCACATATCCAGTCGACCTCGACGTGCCCTGGTGGTGGCTGCCGCTCTCGGCGCGGCCCTCACCTTCGGAGCCCCTGCCGCGCTCGCCGGCACCGCTCCCGTCGGCCCCTCGGGCTCCGCCGTCGCGGTGGCCCCCAAGGCTCCCAAGGCTTCGGCCCCGGCTTCTTCCCAGAGTGCGACCTGGGTTGCCGGCACCCGTGCCTACCTCGTGATCACCGCCGCCGGCGACACCTCGGCGGTGCGTTCGGCCGTCACCGCCAACGGCGGCACGGTCTTCTCGTACTTCGACCAGATCGGCGTCGTCGTCGCCCACTCCGCCTCGGCCTCCTTCGCCGCCACGATGCGCGGGGTCAGCGGGGTCCAGCAGGTCGGCGCGACCCGCACCTCGGACGTGCCCGCCGACGCCTACAACCCGGCGCTGCCCGCCAACCCGGCGCAGGCCAGCACCCCGACGGGTGAGCCGGCGCGGGCCGACATGACCCAGATCAAGGCGGACCAGGCCTGGGCCGTCAACCCCGGCTCCGCCTCGGTCAAGGTCGGCATCCTGGACACCGGTGTGGACGACCAGCACCAGGACCTGGCGCCGAACTTCAACGCCGCGGACTCCGTCTCCTGCGCCTACGGCAAGCCCGACACCCGCGCCGGTGCCTGGCGTGACGTCGACACGCACGGCACGCACGTCGCGGGCACCATCGCCGCCGCCAAGAACGGCAAGGGCGTCGTCGGTGTGGCCCCGGGCGTGAAGATCTCCGCGGTCCGCGTCGCGGAGCCGGGGAACTCGTTCTTCTTCGCCGAGAACACCATCTGCGGGTTCGTGTGGGCCGGTGACCACGGCTTCAAGGTCACCAACAACAGCTATTACACCGACCCGTGGCAGTTCAACTGCCCGGACAACATCGACCAGGCGGCCATCATCGAGGGCGTCAAGCGCGCCCAGGAGTACGCCGAGGGCAAGGGCTCGCTCCAGATCGCGGCGGCGGGCAACGAGAACTACGACCTCGCCCACAAGAGCACCGACACGGCGAGCCCCAACGACTCCACGCCGGTCACCCGCACCATCACCAACGCCTGCCTGGACATCCCGACCGAGCTCCCGGGCGTGGTCACGGTCGCGGCGAACGGCACCGGCACCACCAAGGCCTCGTTCTCCAACTTCGGCCAGGGCGTCATCGACGTCGCGGCCCCGGGCCAGGACGTCTACTCCACGCTGCCCGGCGGCAAGTACGGCACCAAGAGCGGCACCTCGATGGCCACCCCGCACGTGGTGGGCGTCGCCGCGCTGATCGCGAGCGCCAACCCGGGCATCACCCCGGCGCAGATCCGCGACAAGCTGGCCGCCCAGGCCAACGACATCGCCTGCCCGGCCGACGGCCGCTGCACCGGTACGACGGCGAACAATTCCTTCTTCGGCGAGGGCCAGGTCGACGCCCTGAAGGCGGTGGGCGCCACCCCGCCGGCGGGCAAGTACTTCGAGAACACCGCGGACTTCGCCATCAACGACA
>NZ_JZWV01000573.1 GCF_000966975.1 Streptomyces katrae
ACAACTCCACGGTGGAGAGCCCGGTCACCGTCACCGGTGTGACCGGCAACGCCCCGGCCACGCTCAAGGTCGGCGTGAACATCGTCCACACCTACATCGGTGACCTGAAGGTCGACCTGGTCGCCCCCGACGGCACCGTCTACACCCTCCACAACCGGGCCGGCGGCAGCACGGACAACATCAACCAGACCTACACCGTCGACGCCTCCTCCGAGGTCGCGAACGGCACCTGGAAGCTGCGCGTGAACGACAACGCGGGCGGCGACACCGGCAAGATCGACTCCTGGAGCCTCGGCTTCTGATCCCCGCCGGGACCCACGCACCACTCCCCGGTCCGGAACCCCCGCCGGAGTCCCCCACCTCCGGCCTGACGGGGCGATAGTACGGACCAACCCAGCCCGCGGACCTGCCGATACCTCCCGTACCGGCAGGTCCGCAGGCGCATTCCTGTCGCCCGACTGAATTCTGCGTCACAATCCGGGTCCGCCGGGGGGCGGACCTCGTATTGTCGCGTCTCACAGGAAGGGCAGGACCGGGAAGCGGAAGGCTGGTGGCTGCGCGTGGCGGCGACGGGGAACGCTGACACCAACGTCGGACACGGCGTACTCATCGAGGCCGTCGGCCGCGCGCTGTCCACCCACGGCCGCGCCGTCCTCACCGGCCCCGCCGGAGCCGGGAAGACCGAGGTCGCCCACGCCGTCGCGGCCGCCGCCGAAGCCCGCCGCGAGACCGTGCTGCGCCTCGCCCCCGACGCCGCCGACCAGCACATACCCGAGGCCTCCGCCGCCGCCCTCCTCGGACCCCAGCGCACCGCCATCGCCCTCCTGCGCCGCGAGGCCGACGCACCCCGCGCCGGACGCGACCACGTCGCCCTGCGCCTGGCCCTCGCCGAGGTGCTGCGCACCCTGGCCGCCTCCGGCCCCGTCCTGCTCCTCCTCGACAACGCCCAGTGGCTCGACGCCGACAGCACCGACCTGCTCCGCTTCGCCCTGCGCCTGACCCCGCCCCGCGTCCGCGTCCTCGTCGCCGAACGCGCCCGGGGCGGCGCCCCCGTCGCCGAAACCCTCTGCGGTCCCGGAGCCCCCA
>NZ_JZWV01000574.1 GCF_000966975.1 Streptomyces katrae
GGGCTGGAACATGCGTGAGCTCGCGGCCATCGAGCGGTCGAAGAGGTCGGCGAGTTCGGGGTCGCGGGCGAAGTGGTCGAAGTGGTTCTCGCCGTGGAGGTGGTCGAAGCCCGGCTGTCCGGTCCGTACGGCGTGGTCGAGTTCGCCGAAGGAACGGTAGAAGGGGCCTCCGTACATGAGGGCCAGGGGGCGCATGGAATCCGGGGCGTCGGCGCGCAGGAGGGCTCCGAGCGCGGTGAGGCGGAAACCTTCCTCCGGGAATTCCTCGGGGAGTTGCTCCGGGAGTCCCTCCGGGAGTTCTTCGCGGGTCACGGCGCCGAGCATCGCGAGGTAGCGCAGCAGGGTGGCGAGGCCGCGGGGATCGGTGCCGGTGAGGCGGGCGAGGTCGCGGGCGGTGGAGGCGGTACGGGTGTCCATCGCGTCGGGGAGGCGCAGCCGGGCGAAGGAGGCGAGGGCCTGCGTGGTCCACGCGCCGGTGAGCAGGTGAAGGAGCGTTTCGGCGGGCGGGCTCGCAAGCCGGGGGTGGGTGTGGTCCAGGTGGGCGGCGAGGGAGTCGCGGTGGTCGCCGTGGGCGTAGAGCTCCAGCCGCCGGTAGCCGCTGACTCCCTCGGCGGGGGTGGTGAAGTACAGCACGGTGCCGTCCTCGTGCGGGTTGTACCCGCCGCCGTCGGGGTGTGCTCCGTGACGGGCGAGGATCGCGCACAGGCCGCGCAGGACCAGCGGGTCCGGGTGGTCGACTTCGAAGGCGAGGTGGGCCTCGTGCCCGGCGGTCCGCTCGGGGGCGGCGATCCGCTCCAGGCCCGAGTGCGGGGGGACGGTCAGGGCGAAGACCTCGACCGCGCGGCGCTCCCCGTCGGTGCCCCGCACCTGCGGGCGCAGGATCCGCACGTCGAGGTCGGCCGGGGCCAGCCGGTGGCGGCGGGCGAGGCGTTCACGGACGACCACGCTGGGGTGGGAGGGGGCGTCGAACGTCAGCCCGCAGTCCCCGAGTCGGGCCCGCAGGGTCTCCTCGTCGGGCGGGAAGACGAGGATCCCGGCGTGGGCGAAGTGGCAGTGCCCGGCCAGGGCCCGCAGGTCCGGGCCCTCGATGCCGGGCAGGAGGAGCGGGAGCAGGGAGGCGCTGTCGTGCTCGCGGACGAAGGCGGCCGCCGCGCGCAGGCGGGCCGTGTCGTCCAGCAGCATCGTTTCGTCGTGGAGCGGCACCGTCGTCATCGTCGTGGCCGTCGTCATCGTGGGCATGTCCTCGAAACCGTTGGTGGTCTGGCAGGGCAGGGCAGGGCAAGGCAGAGCAGGGGCAAGCCGGGTGGGGCCGGGGGCCGGGCGCGGTGGGCCCGGGTGGGAGAACCGGTCCGGGTGGAGGGAAGAAGGGGGCGGCTCGTGGGGGTCAGACGCCCACGTAGTTCGCGGCGAACCAGTCCTGGTGGATGCGCGAGGTGCGCAGCGAGGCGATCCGGGAGCGGCGCAGGCCGGCCTGGAAGAACGATCCGGCGTCCCCACCGGTCTCGGGTGCCGAGTGCAGCAGGCGGGTCATCCACCCGGTGAACTCCTGTGCCTTCCAGATGTGTTCCAGGCACCGGTCCGAGTATCCGTCGAGTCCCGTGGTGTCGCCCCGGGTGAGGGCGCCGAGGAGGGCCGTGGCCAGGATCTCGGCCGCCAGGACGGCGAGGTTGGCGCCCTTCGCCGCGGCCGGGGCGAGCAGGCTCGCGGCGTCGCCCGCCAGGAAGAGCGAGCCGTGCCGGAGCGGCTCGATCACATCGCAGGTCAGGTCGAAGAGGCCGCGTTCCCGGAACGGGCCGCGGTGCAGCGGCCCGTGGTCCGCGGCGCCCATCCGGATGTCGAGCTCGTCCCAGATCCGCTGCTCGGACCAGGCGTCGGCGGCGGTGCCGCGTTGCCACTGGAGGTAGTAGCGGGTCACCTGCGGGGTCCGGGCCATGTGTCCGGCGAAGCCCCGGTCGTGGAGGGCGTAGCCGACGGCGTCGAGGCTGGGCGGGGCCTCGGCGAGGAGGCCGAGCCAGGTCACGCCGTGATCGTGTTGGTGGCGGACGGTGCCCGGCGGCAGGGAGCGGCGGGCCGCCCCGTGCCGGCCGGGGGCCGTCGGCGTCGTGCACGGCGAGAGCCTCGGTGTCGAAGTGGACGCGTCCGCCGCGGCCGAGGTAGTGCTCGAGGAGGTCCGTGACCAGGTCCTGCTGGGGGTAGACGTGGTGCCGCGTGTCCTCGCCGAGGGCGCCGTAGTCGAGGCGGAACCGGCCGTCCCGGGTGCGGAACTCGCAGGTGCCGTGCCGGCGGCCGTACCGGTGCAGGCCGTCGGCGAGTCCGTGGCGTTCCAGGATCCGGGCGGTGTTCGGTGCGAGGAACCCGGCGCGGGCCCGGTCGCGGACGTGGGTGCGGGAGGCCCGCTCCAGGATCACGCAGTCGATCCCTGCGGTGAGCAGGAGGTTTCCGAGGACGAGTCCGGCCGGTCCGGCGCCGAGCACGAGCACGTCGACTGGTGCGCGTAACGCGCGGGATGTCTGACTTTCGGTCATAGCGGGTGAAGCATAAGCATGCGAAGTTCAACGAACCTACGCCGTCCATCCCTTAGCGGGAATAGAGTGACAATCGGCTTGACCGTGCCCGACCCGTGACGAGAGGGGCGGCAACAGCCTCCGGTGGCCCGCCGGTAGCGTGCGCCGGGCGTGCGGGGAACGGCACGCGCTCCCGCACACGCACGGGCGGGCCGGGACTCCGGCGAGGTCAGGCGCAGGTGTCCGTGTAGCCTCCGGCGCCGGGGGTACGGCCGATGTCGGCCTGGATGCGGACGAGCACCTCGTCCTCGCCGCGCGTCCGGCAGGGCGGGGCGGGGACGGTGGCGGAGAAGAGGGCGGAGATCTGTTCCGCCGCCTTCACGGCCGCCGGCTCCAGGCCCCGGATCTCGATGGTGATCACATTCGCGCTCATGCCTCAGTGGAGCCGGCGGGCGCCGCGGCGGTTCCCTTCGCGGACGCCCGTCACCCGAAGGGACGCGCCGGCGGGCGGCCTTCACCCGGTCGGCCCGGTCCCGGCGGACCCGGTACCGCGAATGGCCCAGGATCGGGGCACCGGGCGGGCCGGGCGGCGTCCGGGTGTCTAGCGTCGCTGTCACACGCATCTGTTCCCGAGGCTCGGGGAGACGACATGTCCCGTACAGGGCGGTGGATGGCCGGCGCCTGCGCCGGCGTGGCCGCTGTCGGCCTGCTCGCCGGCGGGCTCGGCCCCGCCCCCGCACCTCGCGTGGGGGCGGGCGGGAGCGGTGCCGGTTCCGGGGTCGCGGTGGGTGCCTACCTCCACTACGGCTCGCCCGGCGTCGACCGGATGCAGGGGCTGTCGCGCTGGCTCGGGGGGACGGACCTGCGCGCCGGGCACACCTATCTGCCCGGCGACACCTGGGCGAACATCGAGGGGGCGCCCGATTCCCTGCGCAGCTGGGCGCGGTGGCGGGCCGAGCGGCGGGACCGGCTGTTCGTGCTGAACGTGCCCATGTTCGAGGGGAACGAGGCCGACGTCCCGGACGACCGGGTGGCCGAGCTGCTCCGCGCCGGTGCGGAGGGCGAGTACGACCAGCACTTCCGGCGGCTGGGCGAGCGGCTGGTCGGCCTCAGGGTGCCGGACACCGTGATCGTGCTGGGCTGGGAGATGAACGGCTTCAACTACACCCACCGGTGCCGGCCCGACCCCGAGAGCTGGAAGCGGTACTGGCGGCGCATCGTGGCCGCCATGCGCTCCGTGGAGGGGCAGCGCTTCCGGTTCGACTTCGCGCCCAATCGCGGCAGGGACGCGGTCCCCTGGACGAAGTGCTACCCGGGGGACGACGTGGTCGACATCGTCGGCATGGACTCCTACGACCAGCCTCCCGGCGATTCCTTCGACGAGATGGTCGACCAGCCCTACGGGCTCCGGCAGCAGGTGGATTTCGCCAAGGCGCACCACAAGCGGATCTCGTACCCCGAGTGGGGGCTCTTCCGCAACGGTGACAATCCCGAGTACATGCGCCGGATGCTGGCGTGGATCGCCGATCACCGGCCGCTGTACCACAGCATCACCGACTACTGCCCGCACGGTGTGTGGCAGTGCGGCGAGAACCCGCGTTCCGCGCGGGTGTTCCGGGAGTACCTGTCGCCCCGGAGGAAGGGGCACCCCGCTCCCGGCTCCGCACCGTAAGGACGGGGCGGGGAGCCGGGCAGGTCGGCGGGGGCGTCAGGCTGCGTCGAGGGGGGTGTCCGCGTCGGCCGGCCGGGGGACGGTCCGGGCCGGTTCGTGTTCCGCTGCGCGTCGTGAACCGGACCGACGAGCGGAATGGTCGGACAAGGTGAAGGAATATCATCTCGGATTGCTTTGCCCAACCGAGATATTTCCTGTCGTGTCCGGCACCTCAGGCATGGGCATTTCGTGCAAAATGGGCGGTCGTCGGGAGCCGTAACGCAGTTGAATGCGGAGGTATCACGATTGCCCAAAACAAATAAACACCGGGAGATCCATCGTTCTCCGGCCCTGTTCCTCGCGCTATCCGTAACCGCCGCACTGTTCACCCCGTCCATGCCCGCACAGGCCGCCTCCCTCTACGGCATAAAGGCCGTCACCATCGCAGCCTCCAAGAAGGGCGCCCCCTACGTCTACGGCGCCACCGGGCCCGCCGAATTCGACTGTTCGGGCCTCACGCTCTACGCCTTCCGCCAGGCCGGCCGGGTCCTTCCCCGCACCGCGGAAGCCCAGTACGAGAGCACCGACCACATCTCGCGCACCCAGCGCGCACCAGGGGATCTGGTCTTCTTCCCCACCGGGGGAACCATGAGCCACGTCGGCATCTACGCGGGCCACGACAAGATCTGGCACGCCCCCCGACCCGGCACGCGCGTCCGGCTCGAACGCATCTGGACGGGCACCGCCCGCTACAGCCGGGCCAATTGACGAAATCCTCGGAATGCCGCCCAGAAATCGGGCAGCAGAGCTCACGGCGCCATCATCCCTGCTTGGATCCGGCCACCTGCGAATTCCGCCCGCCGAAAATGAATCAACGAGCGGGAGGACGATGTGCCCTGCCGCCGGCCGGACGACGGGCGTACGACGATCGAACTGTCGTTTCCGTGCAGAAACGTGCGGGCCGGCGACTTCGCCGTGACACGCCGGTGGTCAGGTGAATGCGGGGGAAATGGGCCCCGTAGGCGGTGTGATCCTGGTTCGACGTCCGTCATCGACTTTGGAGTGACATGCGTATTCGCACTGCCTTCGCCGCCACCGTGCTGGCTGCTGTCGGCATCCTCGGCGCCTCGGGTTCCGCCCTCGCCGATGCCAACGCCAGCGGTACCGCCATCGGCTCCCCGGGCGTGCTGTCCGGGAACGTCGTCCAGGTGCCGATCCACATCCCGATCAACGTGTGCGGCAACACCATCAACATCATCGGCCTGCTGAACCCGGCGGCGGGCAACACCTGCATCAACACCTGATCCGCTGCGGCCCCTGGCCGCTGGGACGGCCCCGTCCGGCGCATCCGACGCCCGGGCGGGGCCGTCCGCACGTCCGCACGTCCGCGCGTCCGCCGGCCCGCTCCTACGGCTCCCGGGCCCTGTCGGTGCCGCTGGCTAGGCTGGACGGATGACCGAGATGGAGATCGTCGCCGAACGGGGCGAATGGCGGAGCGAGTTCGAAGAGCGGCTGCTGGCCGCCTACCGGGGCGCGGGGTGCCCGGAGCCGTTGGCGCGGGCCCTGCGGGAGCGGGCCGTGAAAGGCATCGAGGACTGGACGGTGGCCACGGACGGCACGGGGTGGGTCGCCGTCGGGGTGGCCGACGAGGACGGGGTGGGCGTGGGGCGGATCCACGACCTGACGGCGGCGCGGGGACGCGCCTGGGCCGAGCGGTGGTGTGCGGAGCAGGGGGCCGAGCGGGTCGTCGTCCGGCTCACCGGCGGGGCGGGGGCCTTCGCCGACTATCCGGTACGGGGGCAGAACCGGATGCGGATAGGCGACATCGTCCGGGCCGGGGCCCTGACCCCGCAGCAGGCGAAGGAGAAGTCCGACCGGGACTTCGCCGAGCACCTCCCCCAGGGCTACCTGACGCCGGGGCACGCCTTCTACGCGCTGGAGGCCGGTGGCGAGGTGGTCGGCAGCGGCTGGGTGAACCACGGCTTCCTGCCGGGCGTCACCTTCGGGTTCTCCCTCGAGGTGTACGAGGAGCACCGCGGGCGGGGTTACGGCCGGGCCGCGATGGCCGTGGGCGAGTGGGCCGCCCGGGAGGGCGGTGACGAGGTGCTGATGTTCAACGTCTTCGGCGGCAACGAGGTCGCGATGAGCCTGTACGACAGCACGGGTTTCACGGTGGTGGAGGAGTTCCGCTCCATCAGCCTCTGACGGACCGGCGCGCGGTCAAGGGCACGGGCAAGGGCACGGGGCCCGTGCCCCGTGCCCTACTCGGGCAGGCCCCCGCTGCCGGGCGTGCCCGTGGGCCGGGCCAGCCGGGAGTGGTGGTAGGAGTAGCCGAAGTAGATGACGAGACCGATGAGGAACCAGACCACGAAGCGGATCCAGGTCTCCACGCGCAGGTAGGTGATGAGCCAGATCGAGGCGATGACGCCGACGGCGGGCAGGAAGGGCATCAGGGGGGTGCGGAAGGTGCGGGGCAGTTCGGGGCGCCGGTAGCGCAGCACGATGACGGAGGTGCAGACGACCGCGAAGGCGAGCAGGATGCCGATGTTGGTGAGTTCCGCCGCCTCGCCGATCGGTACGAAGCCCGCGATGACCGCCGAGGCGACGCCGACGATCCAGGTGACGCGGGTGGGGACGTGCCGGGTCGGGTGGGTCTTGGCGAACCAGCGCGGGAGCAGTCCGTCACGGCTCATCGAGAACCACACGCGGGTCACGCCGAGCATGAACGTGAACATCACGGTGAGGATGCCGATGATGGCGCCGACGGCGATGACGTCGGCGACCACGGGCAGTCCTGCCGCCTTGAAGGCGCTGGAGAAGCCGCTCTCGGGGTCGATGTCGGTGTACTTCTGCATGCCCGTCAGGACCAGGCAGGCGAGGACGTACAGGACCATGGCGATGGCGAGCGAGTAGATGATCGCCCGGGGCATGTGCCGCTGTGCGTCCTTGGACTCCTCCGCCGCCGTGCTCATGGCGTCGTAGCCGAAGACGGCGAAGAAGACGGTGGCCGCGCCGGTGAAGGCTCCGCCCACCCCGAAGGGGAAGAAGGGGGTGTAGTTGTCGGAATTGATGTGGAAGAAGCCGACGATGATGACCAGCAGCACCACCAGCACCTTCAGGCCGACCACGACCGTCTCGAAGCGAGCCGCGTTCTTGATGCCGAGGTTGAGCAGGTAGGCGGTGAACAGGCACAGGACGGCTGCGATGAGGTCGAAGCGGTGGCCTTCGCCGGTGCCGGGGGCGCCGAGCATCCAGGTGGGCAGGGAGGCTCCGGTCTCCTCCAGGAGGAAGTTGAAGTACCCGGAGATGCCGATGGCGACCACGGCCACGATGGCCGTGTACTCCAGCAGCAGGTCCCATCCGATGAACCAGCCGGCGATTTCGCCGAGCACCGCGTATCCGTAGGTGTAGGCGGAGCCGGCCTTGGGGATCAGGCCGGCGAACTCCGCGTAGGAGAACGCGGCCGCGGCACTGGCGATGCCGGCGATGAGGAAGGAGACGAGTACGGCCGGTCCCGCGACCTGGTTGGCGACCGTGCCGGCCAGGGTGAAGATGCCGGCGCCGATGATGCCGCCGACGCCGATGGCCGTGAGCTGCAACAGGCCGAGGGTGCGGGTGAGACGCTCGCTGGGGGCGCCTTCGGGCTCCTCGATGTGCTCGATCGGCTTGCGACGGAATGCGCCCCGCCCTGACCACACGGTGGTCATGCTCCGTTCCTCTCCGCCGGGGATGACGAGCGCACATCATCTCGGAACCGGCGCCGTTGCGGAACTAGGCGCTCCGACCAGGCGCCCCCGGCTGCGAGGCGGCCGGGGGCGGTGAGGGGGATGGTGCTTCGGGTGCTGAGGCTCAGGCGGTCAGGACGCCCGTGCCGAGGAGGCCGAAGAGGAGCAGGCCGACGACGATGCGGTAGACGACGAAGGCGTTGAAGGAGTGCTTGGCGACGTACTTCAGCAGCCAGGCGATCGAGGCGTAGGCGACGACGAAGGACACGACGGTGCCGACGATCAGCGGGAGGGTGTCCACGCCGGCCCCGAGGGCGTCCTTGAGCTCGTAGAGGCCGGCGCCGGTCAGTGCCGGAATGCCGAGGAAGAAGGAGAGGCGGGTGGCCGCGACGCGTTCCAGGTCCAGGATCAGGCCGGTGGACATGGTGGCGCCGGAGCGGGAGAAGCCGGGGAAGAGCAGGGCGAGGATCTGCGAGGAGCCGACCAGCATGGCGTCCTTGAGGGAGGTGTCGTCCTCGCCCCGCTTGTGGCGGCCCATCTGGTCGGCGGCCCACATCAGGCCGCTGCCGACGATGAGCGAGCCGGCGACCACCCACAGGGAGGCCAGCGGTCCTTCGATGAGGGGCTTGGCGGCGAGGCCGACGACGACGATCGGGATGGTGGCGTAGATGACCCACCAGGCGAACTTGTAGTCGTGGTGGTAGCGCTCCTCGCGGTTGGCCAGCCCCCGCCCCCAGGCGGTGACGATCCGCGCGATGTCCTTGGAGAAGTAGGTCAGGACGGCCGCGATGGCGCCGACCTGGATCACGGCGGTGAACGCGACGACGGACTTGTCGTCGACGGGGATGCCCATCAGCCCTTCGGTGATCTTGAGGTGGCCGGTGGAGGAGACCGGCAGGAACTCCGTCACCCCCTCCACGACACCCAGGACTACGGCCTGGCCCACACTGATCGCGCTCACGTGCCTTCACCTTCGGTTGGGTTGAACGGGGCATCGGGCATCCTGTCCGGACGCACGCGACGGACAGAGTAACTTCTATTCGCGAATAGAAGTTACTCTGGACCACGAGCGAAGGACGGAAGGAGGCGGCGGTGGGCACGCGCGAAGAGCCGGCGGGCCGGGGCAGCGGCGCACGGCGGGCGAACGGGGCCCTGGAGAAGGAGGTCATCACCGTCCTGCACGCCGCGGACCGGGCCCTCACCCCCGGCGAGGTGGCCGGGCGGCTCACCGCCGCCCCCGCCCACACCACGGTGGCCACCAACCACCCTGGCCCGGCTGCAGGCGCGCGGCGTCCTGCAGCGCACCCCGCGCGGGCGCAGCTACGCCTACGCGCCGGTCACCGACGAGCCGGGGCTCACCGCGCGGCAGATGTACCGGGTCATGGAGGGCGGCAGCGACCGCGCCTCGGTCCTGACCCGTTTCGTCGACGAGCTGTCCGACGACGACGAGGACCTACTGCGCCGCCTGCTGGGTCCCGAGGGATAGGGAGCCGTCTCCGGCGATGCACCTGGCCGTCTACCTCCCCCTCCTCTTCCCCGCGCTGGCGGGGCTGTGCGCCGAACCGCTGGCCCGCCGGCTGGAGCCGCGTCTGGCGACCTGGCTGCTGACCGCGGCCGGCCTCCTGCTGGCCGCTTCCAGCACGCTGGTCCTGGGCCTGCTCGCGCTGGCCGGGCTGGTGCGCATTCCCCTGGTCGACGCCCTCAAGGGCTACTCGCCCGAGGTGATCGCCCGGCAGGACCCTGCCGCGTGGCCGGCCGCGCTCGCGGGCGCCGTCCTGCTGGCCCTCGGCCGTCCTGGCCGCGGTCCGGCTGGCGGCGCGGCGGGCCGGCGCCCTGTGGTCCGCGGCCCTGGAGGCGGCCTGCCTGCCCGGCCCCGGCCCGGTCGTCGTCACCGACGACCCCGGCGCGGACGCGTACGCCATGCCCGGGCTGCCCGGGCGGATCGTCATCTCCCACGGCATGCTCGACGCCCTCGACGCGGCGGGGCGGGAGATCCTCCTCAGCCACGAGCGCGCCCACCTGCGCCACCACCACTACGCGTTCGTCTCCCTCGCGCAGCTGGCCGCCGCCGCCAACCCGCTCCTGCGGCCGCTGGCCCGGGCCGTGACCTACACCGTCGAACGGTGGGCCGACGAACACGCCGCCCGGCGGAGCGGGAACCGCCGTGCCGTCGCCGAGACCGTCGCCCGGGCCGCCGTCGCCGCCAAGCGCAGCCGCGCCCGCAGCCGCGTCCCGGCCGCAGCCCTCGGCATCCTCGGCCGCCGTCCCGGGCCCGGCATGGTCCCCCGGCGCGTCGCCGCCCTCCTGGCTCCCCCGCCCCAGAGCCCGCCCCTGCTGCTCGCCGCGGCCGCGGCGCTGCTGGCGGCGACCGGTGTGTGCGCGCTCGATGCGGCGTACGACCTGCACCGCTTCCTGGAACTCGCGCACGTCCGCTGAACCGGGGCGGACCCTTACCGTGTCCCCATGAAGATCATCGACCTGGAACCCGGCGACCCGCGGCTCATCACCGACCTGCTGCCCGTCCTGCGCGAACTGCGGCCGCACCTCACCCCCGCCCTCTTCGAGGAGNTCTACGCCGAGGGG
>NZ_JZWV01000583.1 GCF_000966975.1 Streptomyces katrae
GCAGCCTGCCGCTCCTTCATCCCTGGTGGTTCCTCCCGTACGGCGTGCCACTGGTCCGCTCCGCGCCTACCCCGTCGCCCCGCCCGCACACGCCCCGGGGAGGACTGCGGGCGGCGGGCGGGGGTAGGTGCGGGTGCGTCCACGGAGAGGAGGGCCCGGATGCGTGCGCGGAAGGAGTGCGGGGACGTCCCGGTGGAGCGGATCGGGGTCGGCGCGTACACCGTGCCGGCCGATGCCCCGGAAGGGGACGGCACCCTGGCCTGGGATTCCACGACCGCGGTGGTGGTGGAGGCGGACGCCGGCGGGGTGCGCGGGCTGGGCTGGACGTACGCCCCGGCGGCGACCGCGGAGGTGGTCCGGGAGCTGCTGGCGGAAGTGGTGGAGGGCCGTGACGCCTTCGGGGTGCCGGGGCTCAACGAGTCCATGTGCCGGGCCGTGCGCAACGCGGGACGGCCCGGGATCGCCTCGTGCGCGATCTCGGCGGTGGACATCGCCCTGTGGGACCTCAAGGCCCGCCTGGTGGGGCTGCCGCTGGCGGACCTGCTGGGGGCCGTGTGCCCGGAGGTGCCGGTGTACGGGAGCGGCGGGTTCACCGCGGCGCCGGACGAGCGGCTCAGGGCACAGCTGGAGAGCTGGGTCCACGGCCTGCACATCCCGCGCGTGAAGATCAAGATCGGGCAGGACCGGGGCCGCGCCGTCGGCCGCGACCTCTCGCGGGTGGCGCTGGCGCGGGAGGTGATCGGGCCCGGGGCCGAGCTGTACGTGGACGCCAACGGCGCCTACGCGCGGGGGCAGGCGCTGCGGGTGGGCCGCGAGCTCTCCGCGTACGGGGTGGAGTGGTTCGAGGAGCCGGTGTCCTCGGACGACCTGGCCGGGCTGCGGCTGCTGCGCGACCGGCTGGACTGCGACGTGGCCGCCGGCGAGTACGGGTACGACCTGCCCTACTTCGCGCGGATGACGGCGGCCGGGGCCGTGGACTGCCTGCAGGCCGACGCCACCCGCTGCGGCGGGATCACCGAATGGCTGCGGGTCGCCGCCCTCGCCCGGGCGCAGGGGCTGCAGCTGTCGGCGCACTGCGCCCCGCACGTCCACGCCCATCCGGCGGCGGCCGTACCGGACTTCCGGCACATCGAGTGGTTCCACGACCACGCCCGGCTGGAGCCGCTGCTCTTCGAGGGCGAGGGCCTGCTGGACCCGTCCGGGGGCTCGGTGCGGCCGGGGGCCTCGGGTGCGCCGGGGCTCGGGCTGGCGCTGCGCCGGACCGGCGCGGAGCGGTACCGGGTCTGTCTCTTATACACATCT
>NZ_JZWV01000584.1 GCF_000966975.1 Streptomyces katrae
GTACCGGGTCGCCTGAGGCACGGCCCGGCGGGTTGCGGGTGCCGGGCGCGGGCCCGGCGGGCCGGCCGGTGTGCCCGGGGTTCGGCCCGGCGGGTGACGGGGGCGGGCCCGGGTTGGAGGGGTCGCGGCAGGGTAGCCGCCCGTACAGCGGAAGGGGGTGAGCCCCACGGACCGGCCTCGTACCGAGCCCCGCCCCGGGCTGCGCCACGTGCCGCGGCCGTTGCGGGACTACGCCCTGCTGGCCGACGGGGAGCGGGGCGCGCTGACCGGCCCGGAGGGCGACGTGGTGTGGCTGTGCGTCCCCGGCTGGGACGGTCCGGCGGTGTTCTCCGAACTGATCGGGGGCGCGGGTGCGTTCACCGTGCGCCCGGAGTCCTCGTGGAAGGTGTCGGGCGGGGCGTACGACGAGGGCTCGCTGATCTGGACCGCCCGCTGGACGATGCCGGACGCCGTGGTGGAGTGCCGGGAGGCCCTGGCGGCCCCGGCGCAGCCGCACCGGGTGGTGCTGCTGCGGCGGCTCCGGGCCGTGACGGGTGCCGCGCGGATGGCCGTCCGGCTGGCGGTGCACGGGGAGTACGGCAGCGCACCCGCGCCGGTGCTGCGGCAGGCGGGCGAGGGACTGTGGGAGGGGTCGCGCGGACCCCTGCGGGTACGGACCCCTGCGGGTACGGCTGAGCGGCCTGGCCGAGGCACGGGCGGCGCCGGACGGGGAGCTGAGCGCGCTGGTCCGCGTAGCGCGGGGCGGTGTGTGCGACCTGGTGCTGGAGGTGGGCGACGGGCCGCTGGGCGAGCCGGTGGAGGCGGAATCCGCGTGGCGGCGTACCGAGGGGTTCTGGGCGGGGGCCGTGCCGCCGTGCGAGGGGTTGACGGCGAGCCGGGACGTGCGCCAGGCGTACGCCGTCCTCACCGGCCTGACCAGCCCGCGGACCGGTGCGATGGTGGCGGCGGCGACCACCTCCCTCCCCGAACGCGCGGACGCGGACCGGGACTACGACTACCGCTACGCCTGGCTGCGCGACCAGTGCTACGCGGGCCAGGCGGTGGCCGTGCACGGTCCGCACCCGCTGACGGACGCCGCGGTGCGGGTGGCCACCGAGCGGGTGCTCGCGGACGGGCCGGGGCTGCGGCCCGCGTACCGGACCGACGGCTCGCCGGTGCCGGCCGAGCAGCGGCTGCCGCTGTGCGGCTACCCGGGCGCCGCGGACCGGGTCGGCAACCGCGCCGGCTCCCAGTTCCAGCTCGACACGTTCGGCGAGGTGCTGGAACTCCTCGCGGTGGCGGCCCGCGACGACCGGCTGCCCGAGGACGGGGTCCGGGCGGCGGCGGTGGCGGGCAAGGCCCTGGAGGAGTACTGGGACCGGCCGGACGCGGGCATGTGGGAGCTGGAGCCGGCCTGGTGGACCCATTCACGGCTGGCCGCGGTCACCGGGCTGCGCGCCGCCGCGCGGGAGATCGGCGGGCCGGACGCGGACCGCTGGAGCGCCCTGGCGGAGACGATCCTGCGGGCGGCGCGGCGCCGCTGCCTGCACTCCTCGGGCCGCTGGCAGCGTTCGGCCACGGACACCGGGCCCGACGCGGCTCTGCTGCGGCCCCTGGCCTCCCCGTACTGGCCGGGGCCGCGGACCGTCGCGGCGGCCACCCGGGAGGCGGTGGCGCGGGAGCTGGCGGAGGACGGGTTCCTGTACCGGTTCCGGCAGGGCGACGGGCCGCTGGGCGAGCTGGAGGGCGCCTTCCTGATGGGCGGGTTCCAGATGGCCTCGGCCTGCCTGGCCGACGGCCGGCCGGCGGAGGCCGGCCGCTGGTTCGAGCGGACCCGTACGGCCGTGGGCCAGGCCGGGCTGTTCGCCGAGGAGTACGACGTCCGCAACCGGCAGCTGCGGGGCAACCTGCCCCAGGCGTTCGTGCACGCCCTGCTGCTGGAGAGCGCGGTACGGCTGGACCGCGCGACGGGCTGAACCGTCCCCCGTTCTGCCGGAACGCGGGTCCCCCAGTCCGCCGGGCCGCCAGGCCGCCGGGCCGCCAGGCCGCCAGGCCTGCTCCCCCGGTCCCCCGGTCCGCCCGCACCCGGTCGGGACGGGACCGGGCATGGCCGGATGTGACAGAAGCTGGTCATTGCGGCCATCGG
Source organism: Streptomyces katrae (assembly GCF_000966975.1). Lineage (GTDB taxonomy): Bacteria > Actinomycetota > Actinomycetes > Streptomycetales > Streptomycetaceae > Streptomyces > Streptomyces katrae. The sequence goes on from NZ_JZWV01000584.1 coordinate 2,126, forward strand.
GTGGGGGCGAAATGATCGGCGCATGCTTCCACCGCAACTCCCCCCGCCGGCCCGCCGGCAGGCCCCGCCGCACAGGGTCGTCATCGTCGCCTTCCCCGGGGCCGAACTGCTCGACGTCACGGGCCCGGCCGAGGTGTTCTCGGTCGCCACGCGCGTCGCCGGCCCCGGCCGGCCCGGCTCCCCGGCCGGCCCGGCTACACCGTGCGGGTCGCGACGGCCGGCGGCGACCCGGTGGTGACCTCCAGCGGTCTTCGCCTGATGGCCGACCTGGCACTGGAGGAGGTGGACGGGGCCGTGGACACCCTGCTCGTGTCGGGCGCGGTGGAGGTCGGCGAGGGCGGGGTGGAGCCGGTGCTCGACGGTGCGGTCGTCGACTGGCTGCGGGAGGCGGCCCCCCGGGCCGGTCGTCTGGGCTCGGTCTGCGCGGGCGCGCACCTGCTGGCCGCGGCGGGGCTGCTGGACGGGCTGCCCGCCACGACGCACTGGCTCACGGCCGGCCGGCTGGCCGCCGACCACCCGCGCGTCGCCGTCGACCCGGACCCCCTCTTCATCCGGGCCGGGCGGCTGTGGACCTGCGCCGGGATCACCTCGGGGATGGACATGGCGCTCGCGATGGTCACGGAGGACCACGGCCCCGAACTCGCCCTGGCCACCGCCCGGATGATGGTCATGTACGTCAAACGGGCGGGTGGCCAGAGCCAGTTCAGCGTGCCCCTCGCGGTACCGGAGACCGCCGGCGGCGACCGGATCGACGAGTTGCGGGTCTGGATCGGCGAGCACCTGGCCGAGGACCTGTCCGCGGAGGCACTGGCCGCCCGGCTGCACCTCAGCGTGCGCCACTTCTCACGGCTCTTCCGCCGCCGCACGGGCACCACACCTGCCGCGTACGTCGAGTCCGCGCGGCTGGAGGCCGCCCGCGGGCTGCTCCAGGACAGCGGGCACGGCCTGCCGGAGGTGGCCGCCCTCAGCGGCCTCGGCTCGGTGGAGAGCCTCCACCGCTCCTTCCGGCGGCGCCTGGGCACCACCCCGGCCGAGTACCGCCGCCGCTTCCGCTGACCCCCGGCGCCCGCCGCGCGGCGGGCGCCGCCCTCACCCGACCTTGGGAGAAGACGCATGTCCCGTACCACCCGAATCATCCCGATCCCCGTCCTGGGGCGGAACGGCATCAACGCCTACCTGCTGCTGGGCCGCCGGCCCGTGGTCGTCGACGCCGGCACCCCCGGCAGCGGCCGGAAGATCCACGACGCGATCGCCGCGCACGGGGTGGACCCGGCCGACGTGTCGCTGATCGTCCTCACCCACGGGCACATCGACCACTTCGGCTCCGCCGCCGAACTGAGCCGGCTGACCGGCGCCCCCGTGGCGGGCCACGTGGCGGACCTGGGCCCGTACCGCAGCGGCCGGGTCCGCGAACCGTACCTGCCCACCGGCCCGATGGGCCGCCTGATGGCCCGCAACGGGAAACTGCACGCGCGGGCCGAACCGGTCGAACCCGAGGTGCTGTTGCGGGGCGAGACGGACCTGTCCGAGACGGACCTGTCCGACTACGGGATCGAGGCGCGCGTCATGCCGACTCCCGGCCACACCGCCGGATCGGTGTCCGTCCTCACCGGGCAGGGCGACCTCGTCGCGGGCGACCTGATCGCCAACTCCTTCATGGGGCTGATCCCGGGCAGACCGGCCAGCCCTCCCTTCCACGACGACCCCGTGGGCAACCTCGCCAGCCTCAAGCGGATGCTCGATCTGGACCCGACCCGGCTGCACGTCGGCCACGGCAGCCCCCTGGAACCCGCCCGGGTCCGCCGCTGGGCCGCCCGCGAGGAGCGGCGCCTCGCCCGCCGCCGGGCCGCCGGCCGGCTGCGGACCCGGGGCCCGGAGCCGGACCCGCAAGGCCTCCTATGACATCTGTCATCCCGCACAGGTGATCGCCGGCCCTGCCGACCGCCCCCTCCCCCCGACGAGAATGACGGTCACCGCAACACGACCACGGGGGAACGAAGTGAACGTCCTGAAGAAGCAGACGGCGACGACAGAGGCCACGACGACCGGACCGGGCGAGGAGAGCCGCCCCGGGGACCTGGCTCCGGCCGACTACCGGCTCCCGGTCTGGTTCTTCGGCTTCGAGGGCGTCCTCGCGGCCGCCTTCGACATCATCAAGGCCTTCCCCTCGGCCTGGCCGGTCCTGCTGGGGCTGCTGGTCGTCAACATCGCCGTCTCGCTGACGCTGATGCGCCGGCGGCTGAAGCTGGCCAAGGCCCTGTGGCGGGCCCTCGTCGCCCTGCGGGTCGGCAGCCACTTCGCGCTCAACGCGCTGGGTTTCGCCGTCACTTCGACCCTCGGTCACGCCGTCTTCGCCGTGGTCATGGCCGCGGTCACGATCGGCCTGCTGGCCTACTCGCAGGAGACGGCCGTCCGCGCCCTCACCCGCACTCCGGCCGAACGGTGACCCGTGGGGCGCCGGCGGCGTGCAGGACGCGGAATCGGCCCGGGTCCGCGGGGTCCCGGTCGGCCACCTGGACCGGCGCCCACGCCCACTGCCGGACTCCGATGCCCGGCACACGGGAGAAACGGATCTCGCCCCGGGTGCCCTGAACGGCGACGTCCGCCCAGGGATCGTCCCCGCGCGGGGAGCGCAGCACCTCGGCGAGGACGGTGACCGTGTCGTAGCCCTCGAAGGCGACGAAGGAGGGTGCTTCGCCCAGCCGTGCGCGCAGGGCCGTCCCCACCCGGGTGCCCAGGGGCCCGAGGTGTTCGGGCAGGTAGCGCAGGAACGGTACGGCCGTTCCTTCCGCGCCCAGCAGCGTCGCCCATTCGGTGAACTCCGGCTGTCCGGCGGGCGCGCCGATCAGGATCCCGCCGAGGCGGGGGTCGCGGCGGACGGCCCTGACGACCGGTACCGCGGGATCCGGGTGGCCCAGGAGGAGGAGCAGGGCCGTCGCGCCATGGGTGAGGAGTTCCCCGCAGAGGGCCTCGGGGGTGAGCGTGCGCATGTCGAGCTCGACGAGGGTCGCGCCGCGCGGGACGAGGTGTTCGCGCAGGACGC
>NZ_JZWV01000585.1 GCF_000966975.1 Streptomyces katrae
GCGGGACGAGGTGTTCGCGCAGGACGCGGGTTCCGGCGGCCCAGTAGACGCTCGCTTCGGCCGCGACGGCGATCCGGCTGTGGCCGCCGCCGACCAGGAAGTCGGCGTAGGTCCGCCAGCCGTGGGACTGGGCGGGCGCCAGGCGCGCGACGGCCTCCGCCGGGTGTTCGGTGAGGGCGTCGATGACCGCCGAGGAGCAGAGGAACGGCAGGCCGAGGGCATCGGCCCGGGCGGCCGCGGCACGGGCGGACACGCTGTGGTACTCCCCCGCCAGGGCCGCCACGCCCAGCCCCGCCAGCTCGTCCACGGCCGCGGCCGCCCGCTGCGGGTCGGCGGCCGTGTCCCGGACGGCCAGTTCCAGCGGCCGTCCGGCGATCCCGCCGGCCGCGTTGACCTCGTCGGCTGCCAGCCGGAGCCCTGCGACCAGGTGGCGGCCCGCTTCGGTCCAGCCGGGGCGGGTCAACGGGGCGAGGGCACCGATGCGGACGGGTGCGCCGTCAACCGCCCTTGCGTGCCGTCCGGATGGTGGGTTGCCCGTGTTGCCGCGTCCGGCGTCTCTCATGCGGCCATTGCATCCATGGCCCCCGTCCCCGGCAAGCGAATATTCACGCCCGGGGTCACGGTTCCCGGGGTCACGGTTCCCTCGGGGCGGCCGCTGCGGCCCACTGGGACGGGATGGCGCCGTCACGGTCCGCGCGTGCCCGCGCTCAGGGCGCGGTGTCCCCTCCCCCGGCTCCCCCGGCCTCCTGCCGGGCGCCGATGTCGGCGCGCCGCACGAACCTCTCCCAGCCCTCGGCGGCACGGGCGCGCAGGGCCCGGCCGGGGGCCGCGGGGTCGGGCTCCTGCATCTCGAAGGTCCGTCCGCTGGCACCGGGCTTCCGGCGGGGCAGTGAGGGGGTGGTGGACATGCGCCTTGCTCCTCTCCGACAGGGACGCGACGTGGCGGGCCGGGGCCCGCGGTCCCGTCGCGAGGGGGAGCACGTCCGGGGCGGCGGATGGCCGGATCCGGGGTGCGGTGACCACCTTGGCGGCCGGAAGGCCGATCAATCAATGGCCGCGTCAGCACGGATTCGCCACGACTTCACGGCCACGCGGCGAGGGGCTGGTCCGGGCCGTCCCCGGCGTCGACCGGACGGGGGACACGGCGGTGGCGCTGGGGGGTGGGGGGCCGGGGGGCGGTGAGGATCGGGG
>NZ_JZWV01000586.1 GCF_000966975.1 Streptomyces katrae
GCGTTCAGCAACGCGCTCGCGACGGTCCTCCAGCGGCGGGCCTCGCTCACCGTGCCGCAGAGCGACGGGTTCCGGTTCGGGCTGGTGCTCGATCTGCTGCGGCGGCCGCTGTGGCTCGGGGGGATCCTGGCGGTGATCGCGGCCGGGGTGGGGCAGGCCGCGGCGCTGGCCACGGGCGCGCTGTCGCTCGTACAGCCCCTGTTCGTGCTGGAGCTGCCGCTCGCCCTGCTGATCGCCTCGCTGATGACGCGCAATCGGCTGCCGGGGGCGGTGTGGCTCGCCGTGGCCGCCGTGGTGGCCGGGCTGGGGGTCGCGCTGGTGGCCGCCTCGCCCGCGGGGAACCGTACGCACGTGCCGCTCGACCGGTGGGTGCTGGCC
>NZ_JZWV01000575.1 GCF_000966975.1 Streptomyces katrae
TCTTCGAGGAGGTCTACGCCGAGGGGCACCCGCAGGGGCTGCGGTTCAGCGCCGCCTACGACGCCGACGGCCGGTGCACGGGGGCCGCCGGCTGGCGGATCGTCGCCGGTACCTGCGACATCCGCAAGCTGTACGTGGACGACCTCGTCACCGCCGGGGACAGGCGCTCCACCGGAGTGGGGCGGAGCCTGCTCGCCTACCTCGAGGACCGCGCCCGCGAGGCCGGCTGCCGTCTGCTGGACCTCGACTCGGGCACCCAGCGCACGTCGGCGCACCGCTTCTACTTCCGCGAGCGGATGGGCGTCATGGCCTTCCACTTCGGCAAGGAGCTCGACGCGGGTCCCGACCCCGCCTGAGGCCGTCACGGGCCGCGGCCCTCGGGGTGGCGGCCTCAGGCGGTGGAGGTCCGTGCGGCGTCCAGCGGCGTTCCAACAGGGGGTCGTCGGCCACCGATCCAAGTGGCTCAAACCCGGTGTCACCTGTCCGGATGACATTCCATCCGGCCAACCTCAGGGCGCCTCCCCTGGTCCGGTACAGGTCCACGCCCGCCGTAGTGGATCTTTCCCGCCATCCTGGATCCGACCGCGGTGACGGCGCGTGTCACGGGGGAGGGTCGCCGCTGAGAGGGCCGTGCGGCCCTCCAGGAGGGAAGTGCCACCCGTGGCCACCGAACGCCCCGCCGGCAGCAGGCTGAAGACCTACAGCGACCGGACCTACGTCCACACCACGATGGTGCGGCACCAGGGCACCGTGCTCGCCTTCGCCCTGGACGACGAGCGCCGCCTGTACTACAGCGTCCTCGACCTCGACTCCAAGGCCGCCCCGGCCCACGAGGACGACGGCATCGGCCACGCCGACCTCGACGTCCGCCACTGGGCCGACGACCCGCGCCCGCTGCCGTTCCCGTCCGAGATCGCACGCTCGGGCGCGGCCGTGATCGGGGCCGAGCCGCTGCCCCGGGTCCGTCTCGGCGGGCGGGTGGAGCTGGGTGCCGACGAGGTGGTCCCGGACGACGAGGTGGACCCGCTGCGCTCCTCCACCGGCCGTCTCACCGCCGCCGCACCGTTCCAGGTGGTGTCCGACGGCCGTCACGTGTTCGTCTTCCGGCAGGCCGTCGCCGCCGGCCACGCGGACGCCGTCCGCCGCACCGCCGAGGGCCGGCTGACGGGTGCCGCGACCACCGGCGGGAAGCAGAACGCGGCCGTCGCGCCGGACGCCCTGCTCTGCGACCGGTTCGTGCTCGCCGGCTCCGAGCTGCGCCCCGTCCAGGAGGTCCGCTACCGCCGCAGCCGGCACCGTACCGAGCCGGCCACGGCGAAGGACACGCTCGGCACGTCGGACATGAACGACAAGCCGTTCCACGAGCCCACGCAGGAGGTGGGCTTCGTCGGACCGCTGACGGAGGGGCGGTTCTCCGTCCTGCTGCTCCCGACGATCATCGCGAACACGCGGCGCTGGCAGTTCTTCGTCCACAACGCGGCCTCGGGACGGATCGACGCCGTCAACGTCGGACAGGCCGAGGACGGCCTCTTCGACACCCGGGGCGGACAGCTGTGGACCAGCCCGGACCCGCAGCACCGGGACTCCGTGCTGGAACGCGGGCCCGGCACCTGCCCGTTCAGCGGGCTGCCGCTGGTCCCCGTCGTACCGGAGCCGGACTTCGCCGAGTCCGCGCTGCGGTTCTCCGGCGCGACGAACGCCTACCGCGGCGAGGCCACGGCCCCCGAGGGGCTGGGCACGGGCGCCTACACCATCGAGGCGTGGATCAAGCGGGACGCGGCCGGAGGAACGGTCCTGTCCACGGGCTCGGCCGGCGTCACCCTCGCCGTCACCGTCGCGGGCGCCCTGACCCTGGCCCACGGGACGGGCTCTCCCGTCACGACGGCGGACGACCTGGTCCCCGTGGGCCGGTACGCACACGTGGCCGCCGTGCACGACGGCACCGGGGCCACCCTCCTCGTCGACGGCGACGCGGTCAGGACCGAGGCGCTCACCCCCCTGACCACCGCCGGGACCACCCTCGTCCTCGGTGCCACGAGCGCCACGGCGGGACGCTTCTCGGGGACCCTGGACGAGGTGCGGGTCTGGTCCCGGGCCCGGCTGACGTCACGGATCGCCGAGACCCGGGGTCAGCGGCTGATCGGCGACGAACCCCGGCTCGCGGCCTACTACCGGTTCGACGAGGCCGGCGGCACCACCGCGTTCGACCAGGGCCCGCGCGCCGCGCACGCCACGCTCAAGGGCGGCGCACCGCAGTGGGTGGGCTCGGACGCGCCGATCGCCGACTCCCCCGGCATCCGCCGGGACTCCTTCGCGGTCACGGGCCGAACGGTCTCGGGCGGCCTGTCCGCAGCCCTCTACCAGCAGCAGGAACAGGGCACGACGGGCAGCGGGGCGGTCCGGCCGCTCAAGCGGCAGGCCCGCGTCCTGCTGACGTGGCGCAGCAGGCCCGCGTCCTGCTTACGTGGCGCAGCAGCGCCACCGGCGACAAGACGGGGGCGGCGGGCCGGATCGCCACGCTGGACCTGGCGGTCGGCCGGGACGGGAAGCTCGCGCAGCTCCCCGACGTCCTGGACCTGCCAGTGGTCGGCGAGACGGTCGAAAAGGTCGACCCGGCCGAGGAGAACACGCTCAAGGCGGACCTCGTGAGACTCCGCAAGGAGCTGGTGGACGCCACCCGGGCGAAGGGGGACTTCGACGCGGACGTCGCGAATCCGGACAGGGTCTGGAACGACCTCCGCAGCGCGTTCCGTGAGACGTCCTCGTCCGTGCTGAACGGGAGGGACGCGAAGTGCGTGGTCTACGGCGAGGTGAGCCCTTCGCCGTACGCACGCCACCGCGCGACCCTCCTTCACCTCACCGCGAAGGCCGGCACCGGATCCGGGCAGTTCGTGCCGACCCTGGCCGTGGGGGCCGCCGACCCCGACGACACGGCCGACACCTGGGCCCTGTCGCTGTCGGTGGGGATGAGCCTCTCCTCATCCACCGTCTCCTACGCGTGCGCCCTCCGGAGCGTCCGCGCCGGCAAGTACCTCACGACGGTGAAGGAGTCGGCGGGCTTCGCCGCCGCTTTCGCCGACCAGGCCGCCATG
>NZ_JZWV01000576.1 GCF_000966975.1 Streptomyces katrae
CCATGTGGATGTCGGTCCAGCAGCACGGGGGGACGCCGGCCGGCGTCTCCCTCAACGGCATCCTCAGCCAGATGTTCGGGATCGGGGGGCAGCGTCTCCACTGGACCGGCCGGTCACTGACGGCCGAAACCGTCCAGGCCCACACATGGCGGGGAAGGGAGGGCTCCCTGACCTTCTACGCGGTGCCCGCCAAGCCCTCCGGCGACGCCGAGACCGCCGCCGTCGCCAAGGTGACGGCCGCGCTCGCGCGCCTCAGCGCCGTCGAGGGCAAGGAGGCCGCGCTGGCGAAGTGGAACGAGGAGATCCAGCGCGTGGAGACCGAGATCGGCAAGAAGGAGGCGCGGCTCGGGCAGATCACCGACGGGACGAAGGGCCGCAGCACCAGGGCCCTCCCCATGGTGGGCCTCGGCCAGGACCGGCTCGGTCTCGGCTGGTCGGGGGCGCTGCTCGGGTTCACCTCGGCCGCCGGCTCCCCGTTCATCACCGCGGGCGGCACCGGCCACCTCGGCCTCTACTTCCGCGACGAGCAGCAGGC
>NZ_JZWV01000577.1 GCF_000966975.1 Streptomyces katrae
ATGTGTATAAGAGACAGGGACCGGTCCTCCCGGAAGCTGACCGCGTCCGACGACACCGAGGTGCTGCTCACCGCCCGGGACGCCGGTGTGGACCTGGCCGACGTGACCATCGCCGTGACTGCCTCCGAGCCCGCCGTCCCCGGCCGGTGCACCCTGACCCTGACCCTCCGGGAGAAGCCGAAGGAGCAGGCCGCAGGGGCGGCGGGGACCCCCGAGCCGGGCAGGGTCCTCGACACCGAGACCTGGCGGCTGCTGCCCCGCAACGCGGAGCAGCTGGCCGCCGCGCTCAACGGCCGTCGTTCCCAGCCCGTCGGGATCGGCACCGTGTCCTTCGCCAAGGAGAACGTGCTGACGCTCAAGGCGAAGGCCGCCGCGCCGCTGGCCGCCGGCGACCTGGTGACCGTCGGCGGAGCCGCGTACGCCGTCTCCGAGGCCGTCACCACCGACGGGACCGAGATCCGGCTGCTCCTGCCCGACCCGGCGCCGTCGATCGCGGCCGACTCCCCCGTGCACCTGGTCTCGTACGCCCCGGTGCTGGTCTCGCACGGACGGCCCGGCGGCCACGCGCGCTACGGCTCCCGCTATGTGACGGCCGCCCTCGCCAACAAGGCCGGCACGGCCATCGGTGACGTGGCGGACGGCACGGCGGAGGCCCTCGGTTCGGCGCAGCCGCCCTCCTGGTGGAGCGACCTGCCCGGCCGCGCCCTGGCCTTCGCGGCCGACACCACCCCGCCCGCGCTGCCCGCCGGGGACGGCCACCTGTCCTCCGCCCGGCTGGCCGACAACCTCACGGTCGAGGCCTGGGTCAAGCCCGCCGCCGGCACCACCGCCGAGGACACCCGGCGGCTCGTCCACGTCAACACCGGCTCCGCGGCCGCCGATTCGCAGTTCACGCT
>NZ_JZWV01000578.1 GCF_000966975.1 Streptomyces katrae
GTTCGTCACCTCGGCCGCGACCGTGCCCGTGGACCGCTGGACGCATGTCGCCGCCGCGTACGAGCAGTCCTGGGCGCTGAAGTTCGCGAACGGCGTCTACGCCGAGGCTCCGCACGCCTCGGACCTGGACATCGGCCGCGATCTCACCCTGGAGGTGTTCCTGCGGACCGACAGTCTGTCGAAGGCCCAGGGCGTCCTGTCGAAGGGCCGGATCGACGACGGGCGCGGCCGCAAGGTCCCGTACCAGCTCGGCATCACGACCAGCGGCAAGCTGGTCTTCTCCTTCGAGGACCGCGACGGCAAGCGGGTGGTCCACACCTCCGACAAGGCGGTCACGGCGGGCACGTTCCACCGGATCGCGGTCGTCCGCAAGCTCGGCGACTCCCGGGAGGAGAAGAAGAGCAGCCGCACCACGGAAATGACCGTCGGCGGTGCGCTCACCCCGGTGGTGATGGACGTCATCGAGTCGGTCGCCGTCCGCCGCTGGACCGAGGTCTCCTTCCACATCGACGGCGAGGAGGCCGGTACGACCCGCTACGACGACGCGCCGGACCTCTCGCACCCCGGCCCGCTGGAGATCGGCCGGGCCCGGCGCGGCTCGACCGTCGAATCGTTCTCGGGTGAGATCAGCGAGGTACGGATCTGGAACGTGCCCCGGGCGGCGAAGGACCTGGGCGTGGACATCCCGTCGGCGCCGCAGGCCCCCGGGGCCGGGGCGGGGCCCGACGAGCCGGGCTCGGTCGAGGCGGGCGTCCGCCCCAAGGGGCTGGTGGCGCACTGGCGGTTCGAGGAGAACGAGGGCAACGCGGCCAAGGACGACTCCGAGAGCCACACCGCACGCCTCCACGGGGCGAAGTGGACGAAGAACCCGGACCCGAAGGGCAGCCGGTTCCGGCTGTACGTGGACGGGCGGGC
>NZ_JZWV01000579.1 GCF_000966975.1 Streptomyces katrae
GCTGTACGTGGACGGGCGGGCCACCGAGGTCACGCCGACCCCGGCGGCGAGTGCCCCCGCGGCGGGCGCTTACGGTCCGGCCCAGGTGACCGTCGGCGGGCGCTCCGACGACTCCGGGGTCGCCGACCGCTACCAGGGCGTGCTGGAGGAGGTGCGGCTGTGGCGTACGGCCCGGACCGAGGAACAGCTCCTCGACAACATGTTCGGCCGGCTGACGGGTGACGCCGCCGACCTGATCGCCTACTACCCGTTCGACGACGAGTCGACCACGGCCGACGCGACGACGCTGCGGGACCACGGCCCGCGCGCCCTCCACCTGGCGCTGGCCGCCGAAGCGCAGACCCGCCCGGCCCCTCTGATGTCCACGGCGCCGATCTCCTCCGAGACCCCGGAGGTGCGGCCGGTGTTCGTGGCCGGGCAGGACCGGTTCGTGCAGACGATCGGCGCGACGCCGGCCGTCGCCGAGTACGCGGACCTGCAACGGCTCTCGGACCGTACCAGCCGGGGCGTGCTCAAGCGGGCCTACGCGTACCTCCAGGACGGCACGTGGAACCTGATCACCGGCTACAAGCTGGGTGACCTGGTCTCCGAGTGGGTGGGTCAGGCGCAGTTCGCGCCCCAGCTGATGGGTTACATCGAGGGAGCCCCGCCGATTCCCGCCGAGAACCTGATCGCCACCCGGCGGCCGAACACGCAGAGCTACATCAACGCGACCACGGTCGAGTTCAAGCAGGCCGACGGGGTGGTGCAGACGCTCACCTCCGGCAGCGAGAAGAGCATCGACCGCGCGACGACGGCGAAGCTCTCCTACGAGGCCGGCGGACCCGACACCCTGTGGATCACGGCCCCGCTCGGTTTCGGCACCGCCACTCCCCTCTCCGACGTGGACTTCTCCGTGGAGGGCGGCATCGCCCTCGAGTTCGGGTTCGGCTGGGGCGACGAGACGACCGTCTCCCAGGGGCAGGAGACCGAACGGTCCACGATGATCGGTCTCAGCGGCGGCTGGGAGCCCGAGCCCACGACTACGGCGGACCAGCAGGCCTCCATCGACAACGGCGGCCGCCGGTTCGCCCCGTCCAACACCGGCTACGCGCTGGTGCAGTCCGAGACGGCAGACGTGTTCGCGCTCCGCGTGGCGCACAGCGGGGCGGTGGTCTCGTACCGGATGCTGCCGAACCCGGACGTCCCGCGCGACTGGAACCTCGTACCGTTCAAGATCAACCCGCGTTACGTGAAGCAGGGCACCCTCGACGGCCGCGCCGGATACACGAAGGAAGGGGAGAACTGGAAGCTGCGGCTGGACTCGGACTACCAGGAGGCCGCCGACTACGGCGAGTACAGCTACTACAAGCCGCGCGAGGCCTACCGGCTCAAGCGGCGGATCGTGGAGGACCAGCAGCGGCGGCAGGCCTTCTACGAGGCCGCCGACCCGCGCAACCCCTTCTCCGACCCGACGGCGGCGGTGGCCCGTGAGCTGGTGGGCCGGTTCACCGGGCCGGTCCCGGGGCCGCGCAAGGACAAGGAGAAGCAGCAGCGCGAGGCGGCGGGGCTGTCCCGCCGGGACATCGTCAACACGTACGTGTGGTCGGCGGACGGCGGGTTCTTCGCCGAGAGCACCGGCACCACGGACATGGTGACGGAGACGACGAGCGGCTCGTACCACTTCAACGGGCTGGCGTCCGTGGGGCTGTCCACCAGCTTCGAGATCTTCGGTGTGGGCCTCGGCTTCCAGGCGGAGACCTCGCTCGGCGGCAGCATCACCCGCAGCCGCTCGACGAGCAAGGAGTCCACGCGCTCCTTCAGTCTGGAGGTGGCCGTCGACACGCCCGGGGACATGCAGAAGTACGACAAGGACTTCAAGCCGGTCTTCGACGCCGACGGCAACGCGGTGGAGATCCCGGGCCGGGTGGACGCGTACCGGTTCATGACCTTCTACCTGGACGCGGACCGGGCCAACTTCGAGGACTTCTACGGCAAGGTCGTGGACTCCGAGTGGCTGGACTCCGGGGACCGCAACGCACTGGCCCTGAAGCAGGCGCAGCAGTCGGACCACAAGCCGCCGTGCTGGCGGGTGCTGCACCGGGTCACGTTCGTCAGCCGCAAGCTGCCGGAGGTGGAGGAGGAGATCAGCGGCGTGCTGGAGCAGAGCATGCGCA
>NZ_JZWV01000580.1 GCF_000966975.1 Streptomyces katrae
CTGGAGCAGAGCATGCGCAGTGCCGACGTCGGCAGCAACTACGAGCTGGTGCGGCGGCTGGACCCGTACGTGGACCCGGCGGTCGTGGACCGGGACGAGCTGAGGCGGCAGGTGGAGGCCGGCATCCAGCAGGCCCTGCCGGAGCTGGTCCCGTACCGGGAGACGATCGTCAGCCTGTTCGCGGACTACCGCGACGTGCACTGACGTGAGCCCGCGGGGCCGTCCCGCCCGGGATCCGTTCGGAGACCGGGCGGGACGGCCCTCCGGGGCGCAGGCGCGCCCTCGGGAGCGGGGTCAGAAGGCGAAGACCGCGCCGCCGTTGAGGGTCGCGGACATGTCGCAGCTGTTGGAGAAGGTGTGCTTCCAGGAGACCCTGCTGCCCTGCCAGACGCCGTCCGCGGTCACGGTCACCGGTGCGTAGTGCATCGGACAGGCGCGGTTCACGTCGGGGGCGGCGAGGAGCCGGTCGAAGCTGCCGCCGGTGGAGTTCAGGGCGGTACAGGCGGCCTTGGGGTCGGGGTGGGTGCCCTGGGCGGACGGCATGCAGCTGAGGGTGGCGGCGCGCAGGACCGTGGCGCCGGCGGCGTCGTCGCCCTGGGCGATGGAGAAGACCATCGCCGACGGGGCGTACAGGCTGGTGGGCTTTGCCTCCGCCATGCCGGTGGCGCCGGCCAGGCACAGGAGGGCGGCGGCGGGGACAGCAGCGAAGCGGTAGCGCACGACAAGACTCACTTTCGATACGAAGGTTTAGCGCGGCAATTCCTTGCGTTGTCGCGCTTCGATGCGGCCGAGTTTGTCTGATGTGAAGGCCGTGCGCATGTTCATGACCTATTTACGGACAGCATGTTCGAATATCGGATGGCGCTCGGGTGTTCGGGCAGCTCAGCCGGGGTGCGTTCGTTCCGTGTCCGGGTGGAAACGGGCGGTGATCACCGGTGGCCCCGCCCGCCCGGGGCCGCTGACCTGGCGTTGCGCACCCCGGGTACACCTGGAGGTCATTCAGCTTGTCCGGAATGGCGCGGTTGCGGTCGCGGCCGCGTCGACGTCGTTCCAGCTCTCCTGGCGGATCTGGACCGTCTCGTTCGCGGCCCAGGCGAGGACGCCGAGGACGATCATGAGCACCACCAGCGTCTTGGCCGGCGTCCCGAGGAGCAGGGGCCGGGTGGCCGAGGGGACGGCCGGGGCCGGGGGAAGGGGCTGCCCCTCGGGCGGCCCGTCACCGAAGAGGCGCTTGGGGTAGGCGGAGGTGAGCATCATCATGTACGCCTGGAAGCGCATCCGGAACCGGACCACGGCGGCCACCGCGTCGAACACGGGCCTGGGCATCCGGCCCAGGACCAGCGTGATCAGCCAGAACACCCAGCAGACGGCACCCAGTCCGTACTGCACGATGCCGGTCAGGAGCGCCGCCGGGATCATCAGGACGAGCCGGAACAGCACCGCCAGCCGGTTGAGCTCGCCGGGGCGCAGTTCGATGCGGACGGGGTGGCCCTGCGCGTCGAAGGAGAAGGGCGGGTAGTGGTCCACCAGCAGCATGGCGCTGGCGGTCACCCGGGTCTCGTAGGCCAGATAGCCGCCGAGGAACTCGGCGATGCCGGCCGGGAGG
>NZ_JZWV01000581.1 GCF_000966975.1 Streptomyces katrae
GCCGGGAGGCGGCCCGTGAACAGGGCGGCGAACCAGCCGACGACCGTCACGAAGAAGGCGGCGATGCCGAGGACGGCGACGACGATGAACTGGGGCAGGAGCAGCAGGAACCGCAGCAGGACCGTCCAGCGCCGCTGCCGGCCCGGCGGCGGCACGTCGAGTTCCGGCAGGTGTTCCGGCTGGGACGGGTGAGGGGTCCAGCCTGTGGTCATGGGGCGCTCCTGCCGTCGATGGGGCGCGCGCGCCCGCCGGCGGTCCGGCCGGGCCGGGGGAACCGGGCCGGGGGCCTGGGGTGCGCGCGTACGCCCTGCCAGGGGTACCGCGCGGAACGCCTCATTCCAAGGATCCGGGCTGTACGGGGCCGCCCGTTGCCCTGAAGGGCCCCGTCGCCGGGAACGCCGGAGCGCCGGCCCCCGTCTCCTGGACGGTGGACCGGCGCTCCGGACCGGGTGCTGCCGGGCGGGTCAGGCCGTGGCCGGCTCCGCCGCGGCGGGAACGGCCGGGGTGTCGGTGTCCGCTTCGGGCCGCGGGATGCGGTGCAGGCCCCGGCGGTCGTAGAGGGCGGTGACGGCGAAGCCGAAGGCCAGCGCGGCGACGAGGGCGATGCCCATGGAGGTCCAGGCCCGGGTCAGGCCCGCGTCGGCCTGGGCGCCGTAGTAGAGCAGGGAGCGCAGGCCCTCGGTGATCTGGCGCAGCGGCTCGAACTCGGAGAGTCCGCGGAAGAAGCCCGGCAGCGCCTGGAGGGGGACGGTGGCGCCGGAGGAGGGGACGGCCATGGCGACGAAGACGACGGTGGCCAGCAGCATGCCGGGGGTGCCGAAGGCGGCGAAGAGGGCGAGGCTGCCGATGCCGACGACGGCGATGGTGGAGACCGAGTAGAGCCACAGGTGGCCCAGGTGGGAGGCGTCCATGTCGAGGATGCCGACGGTGGCGGCCTCGACGAGGGAGCCCATCACCAGGGACAGGCCGAGCATGAGCGTCATGCCGATGGCCAGGGTGCGGACGCGGCTGGTGTGCTGGACGGGCTCGCGCTTGCGGAAGGGCCCGAAGTCGGTGTGCAGGTAGCCGAGGGCGGTGTCGACCTGGGAGTTGACCAGGTTGGCGCCGAGCATGCCGCAGACGACCAGGACGAGCGCGTAGTAGAAGGCGCTCAGGCCCATGGCACTGCGGGCGCCGAGCGGGTGGCCGTCGGCGACGGTCACGGTCACCGGGTCGGCGAGCTTGAGCTGGGCGGCCGTCGGCAGCTGGGCCTTCTGGGCGGCGGCCTGCTTGAGGAGCTCCTGGCCGATCCGGGCGGAGGCCGCGTGGGCGGCCTTCTGGGCGGCCTGGGAGGACATCGAGGAGCCGATGCTGCCGGCGGACTGGTTGGTGAGCACGCTCAGCGTCGGCGGGACGGGCTGCTTGCCCTGGGCGGCGGGCTGAGGGGCGGCGAGCGCGGTCACCGTGGCGCTGAAGTCCTGCGGGATGACCAGGGCCCCGAAGACCTTGCCGCGGCCGAGGCGCTTGTCGGCCTCCTCGCGGCTGACCAGCTGCCAGTCGATGCTCTTGTCGTTCTCGGCGGCCTTGCGTATGCCCGCGACGACCTGCTCGCCGAGGGCGACGTGGCGGCCGCCCGCGTCGGCGCCGGCGTCGGCGTTGACCAGGGCCACGGGCAGGTCGCGCAGGTTGCCTCTGGGATTGACGTTGCCGCCCACGTAGAGCAGGGCGAACAACATCGAGACCACTGCGGCGATGAGTCCCGTACCGATCCACAGCTGGGGTCGGCGGAGCACGGAACGGGGCGTGGGGTGGGGCATCGGTTCTCCGGGATCTTCCGGTGCGGCTGCGGCGGGCTGCTTCGGCCGCCTTCCTCAGCTGGATACTTCTGGTATCCAGCTACTGGATAGTGGCAGTATCTTGTTGTGGTGTCCAATTGCCGCGATCTCCGGTGGCGGGAACCGGACGGGATGACCGGCAGGGAGGCCGCATGAAGATCTCGGAGCTCAGCCGGCGGACCGGAGTGCCGGTCGCCAGCATCAAGTACTTCCGGCGGCAGGGCCTGCTGCCCGCGGGCCGGGCGACCGCCGCGACCCTGGCCGAATACGGGGAGGAGCACGCGGAACGGCTCCGGCTGATCAAGGCGCTGACCACGCTCGGCGGCCTGTCCATCGCCGCCACCCGCGAGGTGCTCGGCGCGGTCGACCAGGCCCGCACCACGGAGGGCGCCCTCGGGGCGATCAGCTACGCCCTCCCGGTGCCGGTGGCCTCGCAGGGCGGCGCCGGCGAAGAGGAGGAGGCCGAGGCGGAGCGGGCCGCGGGGGCGGAGGTGGCGGAGCTGCTGGCGGCCCTCGACTGGCGGGCGCCCGCCGCCTCCCCGCACGTACAGGGGCTCACGACGGCCCTCAAGGAGCTGCGGCGGCTGGACGCGCAGTACGCCCCGGGCGAGCTGGCCGCCTACGCCGGGCTGGCCGAGTCGGTGGCCCGGCTGGACCTGGCGCGGGCCGAATGCCTGGACGACCCGGTGGCACTGGCCGAGCGGGCGGTCATCGTCTTCGCGATCTGCGCCCCGGTGTTCGAGCTGCTGCGCCGCCTGGCCCAGGAGGACCAGGTCCGGCGGCGGCTGGCGGACGGGGACGCCGGCGGCCCGCCGTCGGAATGCGGGCCGCACTAGGGGGTGCTGCGAAAATCCCGCACGGTCACGGGTGGGGGGCGGTCCAGGGGCGGAGTTTCTCCGGGTTGCGGACCGCCCAGATGCGGGTGATGCGGCCCTCCGTGAGGTGGAAGGCCGCCACCGTGACCGTGACTCCGTCGCGTTGGGCCACCAGGCCGGGCCGGCCGTTGACCGTGCGCTGCAGGAGGGTCAGGCCCGGCGAAAGGCCGGCGATGTGCATCAGGTACCCCGCGATGTCCCGGCCGCCCTCGATGGTGCGCCGGACGGCGCTGACCAGCCCGCCGCCGTCGGCGACCATCGTGGCGCCGGGGTCGAGGAGGGCCACCAGGGTCCTGATGTCGGACGACTGCCAGGCCTCCTTGAACTCGCGCAGCACGGAGGCCTGTTGTGGGCTGGGAGAGGCCGGGGGCGCGGTGGCCGCTACGCGACGGCGGGCCGACGCGGCCAGTTGGCGGCAGGCCGCCGGGGTGCGGTCGACGATCCTGGCTATCTCGGGGAAGGGGTAGCGGAAGACGTCGTGCAGGATGAACGCCACGCGTTCGGCCGGTGTCATCGACTCGAGGACGACGAGGAAGGCCATGTCCACCGAGTCGTCGATGGTGACCCGGTCCGCCGGGTCGGTCGCGGATCGCGGCCCGCCCGGCCATTCGGTGCGGTCGGGCAGGGGTTCGGGGACCCATTCGCCCACGTACCGTTCGCGGCGGACGCGCGCCGAGCCGAGCACGTCCAGGCAGATCCGGCTGATCACCGTCGTCAGCCAGGCCCCCGGGGAGTCGATGGCCGCCCGCTGCGGCCGTGGCATCGCGTACCAGCGGGCGTAGCTCTCCTGGACCGCGTCCTCGGCCTCGGTGAGTGAACCGAGCAGCCGGTAGGCGAGGTTGGTGAGGTGGCGCCGCTCACCGGCGATCACGCCGGGTTCCGGCTCGGGCGGGGTGCTGCTGCTCATGACCGCGACGACTCCTCGGGGGTGCTCGTTCCGCTGGATCCGCTCCCGGCCTGCGCACCTCACATTTCGCGGTGCTGCGTCGTCGGACCAGCGAGACAGTACCGACCACCGCCGCGAGGCAGACAAGGGGCCCTCCCATGACGACCATCGAGACGACCGTTGCCCGGCGCGGAGTCGTGTTCGTGCGGGCGGCAGTGGCCGCACAGACCGTGGCGATCTTCTTCCAGGCCCTCACCGCCGGGCTGCTGCTGTCCACCTCCTACGGCGAGTTGCTGCACGGGGTCGGGGCCCGCGTGATGTACGGCGCGTCGATGCTGTACGTGCTCGCGGCCGTCCTGGCGTGGCGGCCGGGGGGCGGCTCGCCGCGGCCGGTCCTGTACGCCGGCGGGTTCCTCGCGCTCGCCTCGGTGCAGGTGGTGCTGGGCATCGCGCACGTCCCCTCCGTCCATGTCCCCCTGGGGGTCCTGATGTTCGGGCTGAGCGTCCTCGACCTGGGGCGCCGTCGGCGCTGAGCGGTCAGCCCGGGAGGCGGAAACCGTTGGAGGGTCCTCCAGGCCGCACAGGGCCGGCCGGGCGGGGGCCGCATGACGGCGCAGGCCCGGGGCAGACGCACTGGCCAGCACGAGGAGGCCGCCATGTCGAACCGGCTGCTGTCGAGAACGCACCAGCGAGCCCGTCTGCTCGGCCCGGGCGACCGGCACGAGAGCTGTGACGAACGGGCGGACCGGCTGTGGGGTGAGCTGCTGCACGAGGTGCGCGTCGCGCTGACCGCCGTCCAGCTGCTCCTCGCGTTCCTGCTGGCGGCCCCCTTCAGCCAGGTGTTCGGGCGCCTGCCGACCACGGACCACCTGCTGTACGTGGTGTGCGTGGTCCTCGGCGGCGCGGCCACCGGGGCGCTCACCGCTCCCGTGTGCCTGCACCGGCTGGTCACCGGCCTCGGGGTCAAGCCCGAGGCCGTGGTGTGGGCCGCCCGGCTGACCCTGACGGGGCTGGTCCTGCTGCTGGGCATGGTCGCCCTGGCCCTGCTGATCGTGCTGCGCACGGTCCTGGGGGCACCGACGGCCCTGGTGGTGGACCTGACCGTGGTGGTGTGGTGCGCGGGCTGCTGGCTCGTCCCGACGGCCCTCGTCCGCCGGACGGCGGTGCTCCGCCGCGGCGACACCCTGTTCGAAACCCGGCAGTAGGCCCGAGAAAACGCGCGTACCGACGCATACCCGGGGTCCGGGCGGGAAGGCGGGCGAAGGAGAAGCTCTGTCCAGGAGGTGAGCACGCATGGCAGCGGGCAAGAAGGCCAAGAACATCGGCAAGGACGTCAAGGGCAAGGTCAAGGAGACCACCGGCAAGGCCGTCGGAAACGAGAGCCTCGAAGCGAAGGGGCGGGCCGAGCAGGCGGCCGCCGACGCGAAGCAGGCGGGCCAGAAGGCCAAGGACGCCCTGAAGCACTAGCCGAAACCCATCCGGCCCGAAGCGGGGCCGCCGTCCTCGGGACGGCGGCGGCGCGCCCGGCGCGGGCGCCGCTCCTCCTCTGCTTCCTCTTCCTCTTCCGGTTCTGCTTCGTCTTCCGGTTCTGCTTCGTCTTCCTCTTCGGCGTCTTCCTCTTCCGTCTCGTCCCCGTCCGCGTCGTCCTCTTCCTCGTCCTCCTCGTCGTACTCCTCGGCGTCGGGCTCTTCGCCCTCCTCGTACTCCTCGCCGTTCTCCTCGCCCTCCTGGTCGAGGGCCTCCTCGTGCGTGGTCACGACCTCGCCGTCGCGGATCTCACCGCGCCATCCTTCGGGCTCCTCGTCGCCGGAGAGCGTCACGTGGCGCACGAAGTGCTTGAGGTCCAGCCGCATCCGGCGGCCCTGGGCCCGCCAGAGGTTGCCCGTCCGCTCGAACAGGCCGGAGGGGTAGTACTCGACGACCAGCAGCACACGGGTGAGGGACGGGGCCAGTTCATGGAAGCTGACGCATCCGCGCGTGGTGCCCTTGGGGCCGTCCGAGGTCCACACGATCCGTTCGTCGGGAATCTGCTCCTGCACCGTGGCCTTCCAACTGCGGGTGGAGGGGCCCACCTTGACCTTCCACGCCGAGGTGGTGTCGTCGTCCTGGGACACGCTGCGCACGCCCTTGGCGAAGCCGCTGAAGTCCTCGAACCGGGTCCAGTGGTCGTAGGCGGTACGCAGCGGGACTCCGATGTCGACGGACTCGGCGATGTGGGTGGGCTTGGAGCCGCCCTTGCGGCTCTTGCCCTTGCCGCCCAGCAGGCCGCCGCCCACCTCCTTGGCCTTGTCCACGAGGTTGCCGATCGTGCCGCCCACGGCGGCCTTGACGGGAGAGTCGCCCTGGAGGAGCCGGCCGCCGAGGAGCCGGCCGCCGATCTCGGCGAGGGAGCCTCCGTTGTCCGCCACGTCGTAGAGCTGGTCGGTGAGGTCGTCGATCTTGTCGGCGGCCTTGTCGGCCAGGTTCCCGGCCTGCGCGGTGAGGTAGTCGCCGAGTTCGCCGAGCAGTTGGTCCATGGGTGACGTCTTGCTCCCGGAGCGGGAGCGTTCGGTGGTGGCCATGGCGCTACCTCCGGGTCGACGGCTTGCGGGCCGACGTCTTCTTCGCCGGTGCTGCGGTCTTCTTGGCCGTACCGCTGCGGGCCGGGCGGCTGGAAGCGGTCTTCTTCGCCGGCGCCCGCTTGGCCGCCGCCTTCTTCGCGGGCGGCTTGGCCGTCTTCGCCGGAGCGCGCCGCGCGGAGGAGGCCTTCTTCGCGGGGGCGGCCTTCTTCGCGGGGGCGGCCGTCTTCTTGGCCGCCGGCCTGGCGCGGGAAGCGGTCTTCTTCGCCGGCTCGGCCTTCTTCCGGGACGGCGAGGGCCGCGAGGGCGTCCGGGCCGACGTGGAGGAACGCGAGGAACGCGAGGAGGCCGAGGACCGCGAGGACCCCGACGACTGGGAGGACCGCGAGGACCGCGAGGGAGTCGAAGAGCGCGTCGGGGTCCGGCGTGAACCGGGCGCCGCCCGCGTCCTGCGCGGCTTCTCCTCCGCCTCTTGCTCTTCGTCCTCTTCCGGCTCCTCTTCCGGCTCCTCTTCCGGTTCTTCTTCCGGTTCTTCCTCGTCGCCCCGGTCCGTCTCGTCCCGTTCCTCGTCCTCGTCCTCGTAGGGCTCTTCGTCCTCGTAGTCCCGGTCCTCGTCCTCCTCGTAGGCGTCCTCGTCCTCCGTCTTGTCCTCGGGTCCCCGGGTCAGCTCGAGGGTGCGCTCGTGCAGCGTGTCGGCCAGACCGGACAGCTGGCGGTTGGCGGCCGCGGTGAGGGCCTTGCGGCCCGCCGCGAAGGCTTCGCCGCGGAGCTGTTCACCGAGTTCCGCGATCTGGGGCACCTCGCCGAGCTTCTCCAGGCCCTGCGTCATCAGCCGGCCCGGCTCCAGGCCGAATCTGCGGCCCGCGAGGTAGGTGGCCAGGGACAGGGCCATGCGGCCCTTCTTCGCCCGGCCCAGTACGTAGCCCCCTGCGAGGGCGGCCGCCAGGGCGATCTTGCTC
The DNA here is from genome assembly GCF_000966975.1 of Streptomyces katrae. GTDB lineage: Bacteria > Actinomycetota > Actinomycetes > Streptomycetales > Streptomycetaceae > Streptomyces > Streptomyces katrae. The sequence goes on from NZ_JZWV01000581.1 coordinate 7,093, forward strand.
GCGTCGTCCATCAGCCTGGCTCCCTTCCGAAGTGGATGGTCAGTGCGCCGTACCGACGGTCTTCCGGCCCGCGCGATACCTACAGGCCTGCTCGCGTCGGCGAGGAGTATGCGGCATATGCCAAAAAAGTTCTGTTTGCGAGGTGTGGCGCGCACGCACCTGGGGAGGGGCGCTAGTCCATGGAGATTCGTTCACGAGGGGAGCACATGGCCACGCGACGACCAGCCCACAGGCGCGGTGCGCCCGGTGCGGCCGCGGTACTCCGGGCCGCCGCCGAGCAGCTGGCCGAGCTCCTGGGACGTCCGCCCGACTCGGTGTCCTCCGTGAAGCCCACGGAGGACGGCTGGGAGGCGGTCGTGGAAGTGGTCGAGCTGGAGCGCATTCCGGACACCACCAGCGTCATGGGCAGCTACACCGTCGCCCTGGACGCGGAAGGCGAACTGATCTCCTACGAGAGGACCCGGAGGTACAGCCGGGGCATGGTCGACCGGCCGGACCGCTGACGCGGACCGGCTGGGAAGGGAAGCGACGCCATGACGATGATGCCGCAGGGAGCGGGCACGGCCGTCAGGGGTGACAACCGGGGCGGCAGCACCAGCAGCCTCTACGACGTCCTGGAACTCATCCTCGACCGGGGACTGGTGATCGACGTCTTCGTCCGCGTCTCCCTGGTCGGAATCGAGCTGGTGAAGATCGACGCACGCATCGTGGTCGCCAGCGTGGACACCTATCTGCGTTTCGCCGAGGCGTGCAACCGCCTGGACCTGGAAGCCGGCCGCAAGGCCCCCGCCCAGCTGCCGGAGGTCGTCGGCGACATGCTCGAGGGCGGCGGCCGGGGCAAGGCGAAAGGTGCTCTCGGGGGTGCGATCGACGCCGTGAAGGAGTCCCTCACCGGCGGTGACCGGGACGAGGACGAGGACGAGGACGAGGACGAGGAGCCGGAGGAGTGGGAGGAGCCGGAGGACGAGGAGCGGGAAGAGGAAGAGCAGCCCGTCCGGCGCCGTAGGACCGCCCGCCGGGCGGCGCGCCGTGAGAGGGAGTGACCCCCATGGCCGTCTACGTGTACGCCGTGACCAGGCGCGAGCACCCCTGCCGCCTCGGCGGGCTCACCGGTGTCGGGCCGGACGCCCCGGCCGTGCGGACGCTGGACAGCGGGGAACTGCGGGCCGTGGTCAGCGACGTGGGCGAGGCGATCCGTCCCAAGCGGCGGGACATCGCCGCCCATCAGGCGGTCCTGGACCGGCTGATGGCCGACGAGACCCCGCTGCCGTTGCAGTTCGGCTACACCGCCCCCGACGACGAGACCGTACGGCAGGTCCTCGCCGAGCGTGCGGACGGCTACCTCGACGCGCTGGCCGGTGTGCAGGGGTGCGCCGAGTACAACGTCAAGGCCCGGCAGGACGAGGGCGTCCTGCTGCGCGGGATCCTGGAGGACTCCCCGCGCGCGAGCGGCCTCAACGAGGAGATCCTCGCCGGGGACACGGATCCCCGGCTGCCCCTGGAACTGGGACAGCTGGTCGCGGCCGAGGTGGACCGCAGGTCCTCGAACGCCTCCGCGGACCTCATCCGTGCCCTGGCCCCGCTGGCCCGCGCCTATGTCGTACACCCGCCCACGGGCGAGGACTTCGTCAACCTCTCCCTCCTCGTTCCCCGGGACGGCGAAGGCGCCTTCCTCGACGCCCACACCGGGCTCACCCGGGAGGTCGACACCGGGGTCCGGACCCGGCTGACCGGTCCGCTCCCCCCGTACAGCTTCGTTCCGTAGGGAAGGAGCGCCCGCCCATGGGACTGCTCACGGCACTGGTCACGGCGCCCCTCCTCCCCGTGCGCGTCGCCCTCTGGGTGGCGGAGCGCGTGGCCGAGGAGGCGGAGGCCGTGTACTACGACCCCGGCCCCGTCCGGGCCGCACTCGCGGAACTCGAACACCGGCTGGTCGAGGGGGAGATCGACGAGGAGACGTTCGACCGCGAGGAGGACGCGCTGCTCGACCGCCTGGAGGAGATCGAGGAGTTCCGCCGCTCCGGCCGGTGACCGGACGGAGCCGACGAGACCCCGGAGGTGAGCACGGTGACGGACCCGATGGCCCGCAGGTTCGGCTCGGACCCCGCCATGACCGGATACCCCCCGGCCGGCTCCTCGGCCAGCCTGGCGGACATCCTCGAACGGGTGCTGGACAAGGGCATCGTGATCGCGGGCGACATCCGCATCAACCTCCTCGACATCGAGCTGCTGACCGTCAAACTGCGCATCCTGATCGCCTCGGTCGACAAGGCGAAGGAGATGGGCATCGACTGGTGGGAGCACGACACCTCGCTGTCCTCCGGCTCCTCCCGCCAGGAGGACCGGGCGCTGGCCGCCGAGAACGAACGGCTGCGCGCCGAACTGGCCGAACTGCGGCGTGCCTCCGCGCTGCCCGGGGCGCAGGCCGGGCCCGGGGCGGCCGCCCGCCGCGGGGCCCCGGCCCGGGACACCGCGAAGCGCAGGCCGCCGTCATGAGCGCCCCGCCCGCGGCCCCGCTCACGTACGTCTACGCCGTCACCCCGCCGGCGCCCGCGGTGCGGCTGCTGCTGCCCTCGCTCACCGGTGTGGGCGGCCGCCCCGTCACGCTGCTCCACGCCCCCGGTGACGATCCGGGACCGGTCGCCTTCGTCATCAGCGACGTCCCGCGCCCCGACTGGGACGAGGACGCCCTCAAAGCCCGCTTCGAGGACCTGAGGTGGCTGGAGGACGCCGCGCGCTCCCACCACCGCGTCGTGGAGGCCCTCGCGGCGCACACCACCGTCCTGCCCCTGCGCCTGGCCACCCTCTACCAGGACCACGCCGCCGCGCTGGGCGTCCTGCGCACGCAGGGCCAGGCCTTCGCCACCCGGCTGGCCCGGCTCAGCGGCCACACCGAGTACGGGGTCAAGGTCTACGTCCGGCCCGCCCCGCCCGCGGAGGCCGAACCGCCCGTGGCCGGCGCGAGCCCCGGCCGGGCCTACCTCCAGGCCCGGCGGGCCCAGCGCAGCGCCCACGAGGACCACTACCGGCAGGCCGGGCTGGCCACTGAGCGCGTCGCCGCCGTCGCCCGCCGCTTCACCGCGGACCGGGTCGGCCACCCCGCCCAGAGCGGGCCGCTCACGTCAGCGTCGCCCGAGGAGAACGTCCTCAACGACGCCTACCTGGTCCCCGACGAACACGCGGAGGCCTTCCTGGAGGCCCTGGCCGGTGCGGCCCGCGGCCTCGCGGGGGTGCGCGTCGAGGTGACCGGGCCGTGGGCGCCGTACTCCTTCGCCGCCCCGCCGCCCCCGCCCGAAGAGCCGTGAAGGCCGTGGACGCGATGGATGCCCTGGAGGGCGTGGATGCCGTGGATGCCATGACCCCGGCCGGCCGCCGCGAGGGGGTCCTGCCCGACCGGCAGGTGGCCCTCGTCGACCTCCTCGACCGGCTCCTGGCGGGCGGTGTGGTCATCGCGGGCGACATCGTGCTGTCGATCGCCGACATCGACCTGGTACGGATCTCCCTGCGCGCCCTCGTCTGCTCGGTCGCCACCCTGGAGGACGGTGACGATGATGGCCGCTGACGGCCGCCCCCCGCACCGCGACGCCCAGCCCGGCCCGCACGGCGTCGGTGACGCGATGGCCGAGGCCCTGCGCCTGCTGCCCGCCACCCCGGCCGAGACGTCCGCCCGGCCCGCCCCCGGCGGACGCCTGCGCACCGGCCCCGACAGCGCGGCGGAGGACCTCGTCAAACTCGTCCTGACCCTGGTGGAACTGCTGCGCCAGCTCATCGAGCGCCAGGCCCTGCGCCGCGTCGAGGCCGGCGGCCTGAGCGAGGCGCAGGAGGAGGAACTCGGGGCCACGCTGCTCGCCCTCCACGACCGGATGGGTGAGCTGTGCGCCCAGCACGGCTACCGCCTCGCCGACCTCAACCTCGACCTGGGGCCCCTCGGCCCCCTGCTGCCGCCGGCGGACTGAGGCGGGCCTGGGCGGCTCCGCGTGTGCGGCTCCGCGTTTCCCACCGCGTTGACCGCGGCAGCGGACTACGCTCCGCAGGATGGAACGCGCAGAGATACTCAAGCGGGTGATCGGGATCCTCACCGAGGCCCAGGACGTCCGCCGGGCCGTGGAATCCGGCCGTGAGGAGGACGCGGGCCCCCAGGAGGCGCCCGGGGTGGCCACCCTGCTGCTGAACGAGATGCTGCCGTCGATCCGGGTCCCCGCCGACGCGACGCCCCAGCAGGTCGCGGCCCTGGTGGCCGAGGCCCTCGGCCCGGCCCTGCACACGATGGTCTCCGGGTTCAGCCTGGCGTTCACCAGCCTGGCGATCGCGCACGACAGCGGGCGTACGGACGTGTCCTCCCTCGAGGTGCTGCAGGAGCTGGCCCTGGAGGTCGAGGCGGGGACCTACGACGAGGGCGCGTAGGACAGGGGGCCGGGCCCGCCGGCCGCCCGCCCGCCCGTCACGACGGCCGCGGTCTCGGTCTCAGGGCAG
>NZ_JZWV01000582.1 GCF_000966975.1 Streptomyces katrae
GGCCCAGCTTCAGTGCCGGGCCGGCGGCGCCGTCGTCGTCGGCCGCCGGTGCGGCGGGCGTGGCGAACACGTGGACGGTGACGGTAGGCCCGGCGTCGCGTGCGGCGTGCATCCGGTGGTAGAAGGTCTCGTCGAAGCAGAAGGCGTTGCCGGCGCCGATCTCCGTGGTGTGCGGGGCGGTGCCCAGGCGGGCCCGTTCGTGGGTGAGGGCGCCGCGGGCCACGTACACCGCGCCCCTGACCTGCTCGTGGTCGAGGAAGCCGGTGCCCGGCGGCATGTGCTGCCAGCTGATGGCCCACACCCCGATCCGGTCGGCCCGGAAGAGCTGGATCCAGTTGCCCTCGCCGTCCGCCTCGGACAGCCGGGGCCGCCAGCGGAGGTAGTCACGGCCCACCTCGTAGGCGATCTCCATGAGCTCCTCGGGCTCGGGGAGGGGGCCGTCCGAGCGCCGGACCGTCGGTTGCGTCTCCATCACCCACCGCCTCACGCACCGCGCCCGGTCCGGGGACCGGGTGCGGGCACCGTTCGTTCGCCGGACGCCTGCCCGCCGCCACGCCCTTCATGCCTGGCCGGCCGAGCCGGGAGGGGGCCCGGCGGGGGCGGGCCGTAAGCGCTCCCACGGGGACGTGCCGATCGTGGTACGGCGCCGGGCCCGCCGGCGGTGACCGGTCACCGGGGCGTCATCGCGTACGGCTGCTCCGGGCCGGTTTGCCGGAGGCGGCCCGGGTGAAGACGCGGGGTGAGCCGCGGGCAGCACGCCCCGGGACGCGTCGGAGGTGAGCGGTGTGGCAGCACAGCGTACGCGGGAGCGGGCCGGGAGCGGCGCCGAGCACGACGCGGGGCCGTACGTCCCGCACACCGGCGACCTCGCCGAGCTGAGCCGGGCGGCGGCGGCCTGCCGCGGCTGCCCGCTCCACGCCGCGGCGACGCAGACCGTGTTCGGCGCGGGGCCGCGCCGGGCCCGCCTGGTGCTGGTGGGCGAGCAGCCCGGTGACCGGGAGGACCGGGAGGGGGAGCCGTTCGTCGGTCCCGCCGGTACCCTGCTGCGCCGGGCTCTCGCCGCGGCCGGACTCGACGAGTCGTCCGTGTACTTCACCAACGCGGTCAAGCACTTCAAGTTCACGGTGCCGGAGACGGGCAAGCGGCGGATCCACAAGGCGCCGGACCTGCGCGAGATGACGGCCTGCCGGCCCTGGCTGGTGGCCGAGCTGGCCGCGATCCGGCCCCGGCTGGTCGTGGCCCTGGGGGCGACGGCGGGGCGGGCACTGCTGGGCGGGCCCTTCCGGGTCGGTGACCACCGCGGTCTGCTGGAGCCGCTGCCCGCGGACGGGGGCCCGGAGGGCGGGCCGGCCCTGCCGGAGGCCCGGGTGCTGGTGACGGTGCACCCGTCGGCGGTGCTGCGCGCACGGGACCGGGACGCGGCGTACCGGGGGCTGGTGGCCGACCTGGAGGTCGCCGCCCGCGCCCTCGCGGAATGAACCGGTTCAGGGGGTTTCTGTGGCTTCGGTGACGGTGAAGGGGGTGCCCGCCCAGTCGCTCAGGGTGACCCGGCGGTCCGTGGCCGAGGTGCTGACCGGGCAGGCGATGGCGCCGCCGCCGCGGACGGCCCGGTCCGCCGCCTCGTCGAGGTCGGGGACGGCGAAGTGGACCTCCCAGCGCGGTCGTGCACGCGGGTCGGGGGCCGCCTCCACGGCCCCGGCGTCGATCCTGGCCACGGTGCGGTTGTGGCGCCGGACCACGACGTGGTCCTGCTCGTAGGCGACGTCCAGCGCCCCGGGCAGCTCGGCCGCCCAGTCGAGGACCTCCCCGTAGAAGACGGCCGCGGCGAACGCGTCGCGCGCCTTCAGCTCGACCGACACCGGGCCGTCCCGGTCCGGCCACCGCTCGGGCCCCACCTCGCCCTCCCAGAACCCGAAGACCGCGCCGTCCCGGTCGGCCGCGAAGGCCAGCGGGCCGATGGCCGTGGTGGCACCGCGCTCGCGGATGCGGGCCGCCGTCACGTCGGCGTCCACGACGGCGAAGTAAGGGGTCCAGGCCATGGGGACCCCCAGCCTCGGCACGATGGCGGCGATGCCGGCCACCGGGACGCCTTCGGCGCACGCCACCCGGAACTCCTCTCCGAGCCGGCTGCGGAGGAACCGCCATCCCAGGACGTCCCCGTAGAACCGCTCGGCCGCGTCGAGGTCATGGGTGGCCAGGCTCACGCAGACCGGCGCTCCGAACACTTCACCAGTGGACCTGGACATCGCGCCGCCTCCCTTCCTTCCGGTCGTCGTCTACCCCGCACCTCCACCGTCCACCGCCGGCGGCGAAACGGCTCGTTTGCGCCGTTCGGAACCGGGAAGCCGCCGCCCAGGAGGATGTGTCCGGCCTGGAAGGAGGCCCCCGATGAAACGGACGAGCGCAGCAGGCCCGGCGGGCCGGCCGCAGGACCGTCCGGCTCCCGGCGGGCAGCCGCCGGCCCCTCCGGCCACCGGCGAGTCGGGCGGCGGCCCGGAGGAGCGCGAGCGGGCCGCACACGAGCGGGCCGTGGAGCGGGAAGCGGAAGACGGCGCCGGCGGCGCCGTCCCGGCCACTCCCCCGCCGGCGGAGCCCCCCGACTGACCCCGGTCGAGCCCGGTCGACCCCGGCCGGCCCCCGCGGGCCGCGGGGGTCCCGGGGACCACGGCGGCACGCGATCGCACGCGCCGCCGGCCCCGGCCGCCGGGTCGGCAGGCATGGAAGCACACGCCAGGGGCAGGCGCGGGGCGCAAGGACGAACGTGACGACCCTACGCACGGAAGGACGCTGAACCATGGGACACGGCGGCGATGTCGTAGCGGAACTGACCACCGACCACGACGAGGTCAAGGAGTACTTCCAGAAGCTGGGCCGGACCACCGGCGCGGAGGAGCGGCGTTCCCTCGCCGACCTCCTGACGATCGAACTGGTACGCCATTCGGTCGCCGAGGAGCAGTACCTGTATCCGGCGGTGCGCGAACACCTCGAGGAGGGCGACCTCATCGCCGACAAGGAGATCGCCGACCACGGCCGGGCTGAGCGGCTGATGAAGCAGCTCCAGGAGGAGGACGCGGCAGGGACCCGCTTCACCTCCGTCCTGCGCGAGCTGGAGGCGGACGTACTGGCCCACATCCACGACGAGGAGCAGAACCTCTTCCCGGCGCTGCGCCGGGCCTGCAGCCAGGAGGTCCTCGACGAGCTGGGCGACAAGACCCGTCGCGCCAAGAAGACCGCACCGACCCGCCCGCACCCGGGGGCGCCGTCCACTCCGCCGGCGAACAAGCTGCTGGCGCCGGGGATGGGGCTGGTCGACCGGGCCCGTGACCTGCTGTCCGGGCGCGGCAAGGACGACAGGGCCGCCTGAGCCATGAAGGTCGTCGTCACCGGGGCCACCGGCAACGCCGGCACCAGTGTGGTGTGCCGCCTGGCCGCCGATCCGCACGTGACGGAAGTCCTGGGGCTGGCCCGGCGGGTGCCCCGGTGGCGGCAGCCGGGTGTCCGCTGGGCCGCCGCCGACATCGACCCGGGCGGTACGCCGCTGGGGCCGCTCTTCGCGGGTGCGGGGGCGGTGGTCCACCTGGCGTGGAAGTTCCAGCCGACGCACGATCCGGTGGAGACCTGGCGGACGAACGTGCTCGGCTCCCTGCGGGTCTTCGAGGAGGCCGCGGCGGCGGGGGTGCCGGCCCTGGTGCACGCCTCGTCGGTGGGCGCCTACTCGCCGGGGCCGCCGTACGACCGCCTGGTGGACGAGTCCTGGCCGGCCCACGGCTGGCCCGGGGCCGCCTACACACGGGAGAAGGCCTACCTGGAGCGATGTCTGGACGCGTTCGAGGCCGGACATCCGGACATGCGGGTGGTACGGATGCGGCCGGCGTTCCTCTTCAAGGAGGCGTCGGCGTCCGAGCAGCGCCGGATCTTCGCCGGTCCGCTCCTGCCGGGGCGGCTGGTGCGGCCCGGTCTGCTGCCGGGGCTGCCCGACCTGCCGGGACTGCGCTTCCAGGCACTGCACACCGACGACGCGGCGGCGGCCTACGCCGCGGCGGTACGGCTGCCGGTGCGCGGGGCGTTCAACCTGGCGGCGGAGCCCGTGCTGGACAGCCCGTGCTGGACGTGGCGGCGCTGGCCCGGCTGCTGGAGACCCGGGTGGTGCGGCTGCCGCTGGGGCCGGCGCGGGCGGCGCTCTCGGCGGCCCGGCGGCTGCACCTCGTGCCGGCCCCGCCCGGGCTGCTCGACGCCTTGCTGCGGCTGCCGCTTTTGAGCTCGGCGCGGGCCCGCCGCGATCTGGGGTGGGAGCCCCGGTACTCGGCCGGGGAGGCGATGACCGACTTCCTGCGGGGGCTGCGCGAGGGGGCCGGGCTGCCCACTCCGCCGCTGGCCGGGGACCGGGCCCCGCACGCGGCCGACGTGGCCGACGCCTCGGAGGCGGAGGCAGAGGCGGAGACGGAGGCGCGGGCCGGAGCCGCCACCGCGGCCGGCCCGCGCCGGCCCGGCTGATCCGCCGGCCACGACGGCCCGAGGAAACCCGCCGCGACCGCCCGGAAGAGCCCGCCGCGACCCCGAAGGAGGCGGGCGCGGGCCGTCAGCCGCGGCGGTCCCGCTCCGAGAGCAGGCGCAGTACCGCGGCCTCCACCGCACCATGGGTGGCCGGCTCTCCGTACGCGACGCCCTTGCCCAGCGCGTCGAGGGCCGGCCGGACGGTGATCCCCTCCTCGTAGAGCTCGAAGAGCCGGGGGTTGATGTACGAGGCCCGGCAGACGGCGGGCGTGTTCCCCAGGTAGTCGCTGACCTCGCGCACGGCCCGGGACATGGCCCGGGCCCGGCGGGCCCTGGAGTCGCCGGCGACTTCGACGGAGACGGCGAGGGCGACGGCTGCCAGCACGGTGGCGTGCCAGGTGCGGAAGTCCTTGGCCGTGATGTCCGTTCCGGAGCGGTCGCGCAGGTAGTCGTTGAGGTCGTCGGCGTGGACGTCGTGCCAGCGCCGGCCCTGCCGGTAGACGAACAGCTGGCGCCCGTCGGTGCTGTGGCGCAGGAGTGCCCGGACCACCTGGTAGGCGGCGGGGTCGACCAGGGCGCGCGTCTGGTCCTGGCCGGACTTGCCCGGGTAGCTGAAGCAGACCTCGCCGCGGCTGCACAGGGCGTGTTCGGGCAGCAGGGTGGTCAGCCCGTAGGCTCCGTTGTCCTTGCGGTAGCCGGTGCCGCCGACGCGGAAGAAGCCCAGGTCCAGGAGGCGGGCGGTGCAGGCCAGGACGCGGTCGCGGGCCAGTCCGCGGGCGGTGAGGTCCTCGGCCACGGCTTCGCGCAGGCGGGGGAGGCGGGTCGCGACGTCCAGGACGTGCTCGTGCTTGGCGGCCTCCTGCCGGTCGCGGAACCGCTGGTGGTAGAGGTACTGGCGGCGTCCCGCCGCGTCCGTGCCCATGGCCTGGATGTGGCCGGTGGGCCAGGGGCAGATCCATACGTCGCGCCAGGCGGGCGGGATCACCAGGGCGCGGATCCGGGCCCGTTCGGCCGGGTCGGTGACGGGCCGGCCCCGGGCGTCCAGGTAGCGGAAGCCGCGGCCGTGGCGGACCCGGGTGCAGCCGGGACGGTCGGGGCGGCTGGTACGCAGTCGCATGGCCGTGCTCGGTCCTCGGCGCGGGGCGGGTCAGTGACCGGGGGCGTCGGGGTGCGCGTCCGTGTCGAGGGCCCAGGCGGTGCCGGGGCAGCCGGGCGGCAGGGGCGGGAACCGGTGCCCCTTCACGTCGGTGCTCCAGTGGTGGCGGCGGCCGCAGTCACACGTGTAGATCCCGCTGGCGGGGACGACCCGGCCCGGGTGGAACCATTCCTCGGTCTTGGTCATGCGGGGCGCCTACCCGGGCGTCCCGTCCTCATCCCTGCGGCCGCGGGGCCTTCCCGGCCAGCGGGCTGGAGTCGAGGGAGCGCAGCAGTTCCGGCGGGCCCCGGTAGACGGTCACCGGTCCCGCGGCGGTGAGTTCGGCCTCGGAGATGCCGCCGGTGAGCAGGCCGATGCACGGGACTCCGGCGCGGGCGGCGGCCTCGACGTCCCAGACGGTGTCGCCGACGAAGACGGCTTCCCCGGGGGCGGCGTCGGTGAGGGCGAGGGCCTGGTGGACCAGGTCGGGGGCGGGTTTGGACCGGTCGACGTCGTCGGCGGAGGTGGCCCCGGAGATCACGTCGTCGGCGCCGAGGGCGGCGCGGATGGCCTCGACCTCGTCGGCGGAGGCCGAGCTCGCCAGGACGATGCGCAGCCCGCGCTCGGCGATGGCGCGCAGCAGGTCGGCGGCCCGGTCCAGGACGGGGAGGGAGTCGAACCAGGTCGCGTAGAGGGCGTGGTGGGCGTCCCGGAGCCGCTGGTCCTGGGAGGGGTCGTGGGCGCTGCCCAGGAGGTGTTCCAGGATCCGGTCGCCTCCCATGCCGATGGCCCGGTGGATGCGGGCCATGGGGACGTCGTGGCCGTTCTGGTGCAGGGCCTGCCACCAGGTCAGGGAGTGCAGGTAGTTGGTGTCGACGAGGGTGCCGTCGAGGTCGAAGAGGGCCGCTCGGGGCCGCTGGTCGGTGCTGGTGGTCATGGTGGGAGCCGGTCCTTCCGGTCGTGCGCGTGCGGCCGTACCGCCGTCGGGGAGGGCGGCCGCCGGCGCGCGAACGTCGCCTGCGCGCCTTCCCCGGGCCCCGCCCGCGAAACGGCGGGCGGGGCGGGCGCGGGGGTGGACGGCCGCGTTTCGGGTGTACGGGCCCGGGCAGGCGCAGCCAGAGGCCGGCCGGCCCGTACCGCCGCGAAGGGGGTCGTCGTGCAGGCCGTCGCCGACCGCGGCCCTTTCCGGCCGCGCGTGGGCGGAGGACCTCCTGCGCCCACGGGCCGGGGCCCGGCACGGTGGACTCCGCCGGCCGTGCAGGCCGGCGACAGCAGCGAGCAGGAGGGAATGAGGACGATGAAGGTAGCCGACTACGTGTTGCAGCGCCTGCGGGAGTGGGACGTCGAGCACGTCTTCGCCTATCCCGGCGACGGGATCAACGGGCTCCTCGCCGCCTGGGGGCGGGCGAAGGACGCGCCCCGGTTCGTGCAGGCCCGGCACGAGGAGATGGCCGCCTTCGAGGCCGTCGGCTACGCGAAGTTCTCCGGCCGGACCGGGGTCTGCGCGGCGACGTCCGGGCCCGGGGCGATCCACCTGCTCAACGGGCTGTACGACGCGAAGCTCGACCACGTCCCGGTGGTGGCGATCGTCGGGCAGACGGACCGCAGTGCGATGGGCGGCTCGTACCAGCAGGAGGTGGACCTGCTGTCCCTCTACAAGGACGTGGCCTCGGAGTTCTGCGAGATGGTCACGGTCCCCGAGCAGTTGCCCAACGTCCTGGACCGGGCCCTGCGCATCGCCGCGACCCGCCGCACCGTGACTGCCGTGATCATCCCCGCCGACGTGCAGGAACTCGACCACGAGGCGCCCGCGCACGCGTTCAAGCAGGTCCCCTCCAGTCTGGGCGTGGGCCGCTACGCGCCGGTTCCCGCCGACGAGGAGCTGCAGCGCGCCGCGGAGATCCTCAACTCCGGTGAACGGCCCGCGATCCTGGTCGGGCAGGGTGCCCGGCAGGCCCGCGCGGAGGTCGAGCAGGTCGCCGAAGTCCTGGGCGCCGGGGTGGCGAAGGCCCTGCTGGGCAAGGACGCCCTGCCCGACACCCTGCCGTACGTCACCGGGTCGATCGGCCTGCTGGGGACGCGTCCCTCGTACGAGATGATGCGGGACTGCGACACGCTGCTCGTGATCGGGTCCAGCTTCCCCTATACGCAGTTCCTGCCGGAGTTCGGGCAGGCCCGGGCGGTGCAGATCGACATCGATCCGACCATGGTCGGGCTGCGCTACCCGTTCGAGCTGAACATCGTCGGTGACGCCGCCGAGACCCTGCGCCGGCTGCTGCCGCTGCTCTGGAGGGGCACCGGGACGGGGCCTGGCGCGACGGCATCGAGGCCGGCACCGAACGCTGGTGGGAGGTCATGGAGCGGCGGGCCGGCGTGGCCGCCGACCCGGTCAACCCCGAACACGTGGCCCACGAGCTGGACGGGCTGCTGCCGCAGGACGCGATCATCACGGCGGACTCCGGTTCGGCGGCCAACTGGTACGCCCGGCACCTGCGGATGCGTGACGGCATGCGCGGTTCGCTCTCCGGAACCCTGGCGACGATGGGCCCGGGGGTGCCGTACCTGATCGGCGCGAAGTTCGCGTACCCGGACCGGCCCGGCATCGCGCTCGTCGGCGACGGCGCCATGCAGATGAACGGGATGGCGGAGCTCATCACCGCCGCGAAGTACTACCCGGAGTGGTCGGATCCGCGGCTGGTGGTGGCGGTGCTGAACAACCACGACCTCAACCAGGTCACGTGGGAGATGCGCGCCATGCAGGGCGCCCCGCAGTTCGAGGACTCGCAGGCCATCCCGGACGTCCGCTACGCCGATGTGGCCGCCCTGTTCGGCCTCGGCGGGGTGCGGGTGGAACGGCCCGAGGACGTGGCACCGGCCTGGCGTCAGGCCCTCGCCGCCGACCGGCCGTTCGTCATCGACTTCCGCACGGACCCGGCGGTGCCGCCGATCCCGCCGCACGCCACCTGGGACCAGATCAAGGCGTCCGCCTCGTCGGTGCTGCACGGGGACAGCGACCGCGGCGACGTCGTGCGCCAGGGGCTGAAGGCGAAGCTGCAGGACTTCCTGCCCGGTGGGGCGGGCTGATGGCGGCCGGTCCCGCCGCGGTGGACCTGGCCGGGCTGGAGCGCGCGCTGCGGGCCGAGGTGGAGGGGGAGGTCCGCTTCGACGCGGGCAGCCGCGGCGCGTACTCCACCGACGGCTCCAACTACCGGCAGGTGCCCCTCGGCGTGGTCGTCCCCCGGACGGTGGAGGCGGGTGCGCGGGTGGTCTCCGTCTGCGCGCGCTTCTCCGCGCCCGTCCTGTCGCGGGGCGGCGGCACCAGCCTGGGCGGGCAGTGCACGAACACGGCCGTGGTGATCGACTGGACCAAGTACTGCAACCGGCTGGTCTCGGTGGATCCGGCGGCCCGCTCCTGCGTGGTCGAGCCGGGTATCGCCCTGGACGAGCTCAACCGGCAACTGGAGCCGTACGGGCTGAAGTTCGGGCCGAGGCCGGCCACGCACAGCCACTGCACGCTGGGCGGCATGATCGGCAACAACAGCTGCGGGGCCTCGGCCCAGGCGTACGGCAAGACGGTCGACAACGTCCGGCGCCTGGAGGTCCTCACCTACGGCGGGGACCGCTTCTGGGCCGGTCCCACGGGCCCGGAGGAGTACGAGCGGATCGTCGCCGCCGGGGGCGGGCCCGCCCGCATCCACCGGGGGCTGAAGGACATCGCCGGGCGCCATCTCGCCGAGATCCGCCGCGGCTACCCGAAGATCCCCCGGCGGGTGTCGGGCTACAACCTGGACTCCCTTCTGCCGGAGAACGGATTCGACGTGGCCCGGGCCCTGGTGGGCAGCGAGGGCACCCTGGTGACGGTGCTGCGGGCGGAGCTCGCTCTGGTCGGGGTCCCGGCTGCGGAGGCGCTGCTGGTCCTCGGCTACGAGGACGTGTACGCCGCCGCGGACACCGTTCCCGCGCTGCTGGAGCACAGCCGGCCGGCCCAGCTCGAAGCGGTCGACGGCCGGATGGCGCAGCTGATGCGGGAGGAGGGGGTCCACCTGCACTCCCTGGAGCTGCTGCCCGAGGGCGACGCCTGGCTGCTCGTCCAGTTCACCGGTGACTCCGAGGAGGAGGCGGACCGGCAGGCGTACGAGCTGCTGCGGGCCATCGGACGCGGTCAGGACGACGCCTCGGTGGCGTTCTCCGACGACCCGCCCCGGGAGCAGGAGTTCCTGAAGGCCCGGGAGGCGGGGCTCGGGGTGACGGCCCGGCCGCCGGACGGCTCGGAGACCTGGGAGGGCTGGGAGGACTCGGCCGTGGCCCCGGAGCGGCTGGGCGGCTACCTGCGCGACCTGGAGCGGCTGTACGAGCGGTACGGCTACCAGCAGGCCTCGCTGTACGGGCACTTCGGCCAGGGCTGCGTGCACACCCGGATCCCGTTCGGGCTGCGCGACGCCAAGGGCGTGGAGGCGTTCAGGGCGTTCCTGGAGGACGCGGCGGACCTGGTGTCCTCGTACGGCGGTTCGCTGTCGGGCGAGCACGGTGACGGGCAGGCACGGGGCGAGCTGCTGCCCCGTATGTTCGGTACGGCCCTCGTGACGGCGATGGGGGAGGTCAAGGCGCTGTTCGACCCGGGGAACAGGATGAACCCCGGCAAAGTGGTCGGCCCCCGTCCGGTCGACGCGGACCTGCGGCTGGGGCCCCGCTGGCGGCCGAAGCCGCAGCGGAGGACGTTCTTCGCGTACTCCGAGGACGACCACGACTTCACCCGGGCCGTGCAGCGGTGCGTGGGCATCGGCAACTGCCGTGCGCACGAGGGCGGGGTGATGTGCCCCTCGTACCGGGCCACCCTGGAGGAAGAGCATTCCACCCGGGGCCGGGCGCGGCTGCTGTTCGAGATGCTGGACGGGCACGGGGACTCCCCCGTCGGCGACGGCTGGCGCTCCACCGAGGTGCGGGACGCGCTCGACCTGTGCCTGTCGTGCAAGGGCTGTTCGTCCGACTGCCCGGTGGGGGTGGACATGGCCACGTACAAGGCCGAGTTCCTCGCCCAGCACTACCGGTGGCGGCCGAGGCCGCCCGCGCACTACTCGCTGGGCTGGCTCCCGCTGTGGGCGCGGCTCGCGCGCCCCGCTCCGGAGGTGGCGAACGCCGTGCTGCGGGCGCCGGTGCTGGGCCGGCTGGGGAAGCTGGCGGGGGGCGTGGATCCGCGGCGGGCCGCTCCGCCGTTCGCGTCCGTGTCCTTTCAGGAGGCCTGGCGGCGCTCACGGCGTCCCGAGCCCCGGCCGGAGGACCCGCGCACGGTGCTGCTGTGGCCGGACACCTTCACCAACCACTTCCATCCGCACGTCGCCGGCGCCGCGGTGCGGGTCCTGGAGGACGCCGGGTTCCGTGTGACGGTGCCGGCCGCTCCGGTGTGCTGCGGGCTGACCTGGATCTCCACCGGGCAGCTGGGCATCGCCCGGCGGGTGCTGGAACGCACCACGCGTACGCTGCGCCCGTGGCTGGAGGCGGGTACGCCGGTCGTCGCGCTGGAGCCGTCCTGCGCGGCCGCGCTGCGCTCCGACGCGACCGAGCTCCTGGCCGGGGACGAGGACGCCCGGCGGCTGGCGGCGCAGACGCGGACGTTCGCCGAGCAGCTCGTCCACCACGCCCCGGAGGGCTGGCGGGCGCCGTGGGCCGGGCGGGCGGCGACGGTGCAGACCCACTGCCACCAGTACGCCGTGCTGGGGACCGGGCCGGACCGGGAGCTGATGCGCCGGGCCGGGCTGGACGCCGACGTGCTGGACGCGGGCTGCTGCGGTCTGGCGGGTAACTTCGGCTTCGAGCGCGGCCACTACGAACTGTCGATGGCCATCGCCGAGCAGGGGGTCCTGCCCGCCGTGCGCGCCACCGCCGCCGACGCCTTCGTGCTGGCGGACGGCTTCAGCTGCCGGACGCAGATCGAGCAGGCGGGCACCGGCCGCCGGGCCCTGCACCTGGCGGAGGCCCTGGCCCTCGCCCTGGACGGCCCGCCGCCCCACGACGACCGTCCGGAACGGGCCGCCCCCAGGGCCGGGCGGACGCGTCGCGGCGCACCTCGCGCGGCCACGCGCACACCGCCGTGACGACGGCCGGGTGCGGTGGCTCAGCGGATGCGGTGTCCGGGTGCGGTGGCTCAGCGGTGTGCGGTCCGGTGGTGGCGCAGGGCCGCCAGGCCCAGGGTCGCCGCCGCCGCGCCGGTCCACAGCAGGCGCGGGCGGCGGGCCGCCCAGGCCTCGGGGGAACGCGGGTGGGCCCGGTCGTCGAAGGTGCCGTGCGTCCCGAAGTCCCGGCCGCCGTCGCCGTCGAGGGGGTTCCACAGGTTGTGCGGGCGCTGCCCGCGGTCGGGCTCGGAGGTCTGCTGGGAGGAGAACCCGGTGCGGGCGAGGTAGCGGTCCAGCAGGCCGGGCACCAGCCGGTTGGCGACCACGGTGGCGAAGGCCCGGCCGCCCACGCAGTACACGCGCCGTCCGGGATGGCCGGCGGCGTGCACGATGGTCCGGGCGGCGACCTCCGGCTGGTAGATCGGCGGTACGGGCTGCGGGCGGTGCGGCAGCCGTGACAGGCCCCAGGCGAACTGGGGGGTGTTGACGGCCGGCAGCTGGACCACCGTGATCTTCACCCGGCTGCCGCGGTGCATCAGCTCGGTGCGCACGGAGGAGGTGAAGCCCCGGACGGCGTGCTTGGCGCCGCAGTACGCCGACTGGAGCGGGATGGAGCGTTCGGCGAGGACGGATCCGACCTGGACGATCGTTCCCGAGTCGCGGGGCAGCATCCGGTCCAGGGCGGCCCTCGTGCCGTGGACGTAGCCGAGGTACGTGACCTCCGTGACGCGCCGGAACTCCTCGGGCCGGATCTCCTCGAAGGGGGCGAAGACGGTGGCGAAGGCCGCATTGACCCAGACGTCGACGGGCCCGAAGACGGCCTCCACCCGGTCCGCGGCGGCCGCGACCTGGGCGGCGTCGGAGACGTCGGCGGGCAGCACGAGCGGGGTGCCGCCGGCCTGGGCCACCTCGTTCGCCGCCGCTTCGAGCCCGGCGCGGCCGCGGGCGATCAGCGCCACCCGGGCGCCGCGCGCGGCGAACGCGCGGGCCGTGGCGCGGCCCACGCCGGCGCTGGCTCCCGTGACGACGACGGTCTGGCGGGGCCGGCCGGAGTGGTGACGGGGGTGCTCACTACGGGTGGTTTCCATGGTTTCGGGCTCCCTGTGGGCCGGGCGTCACTCGTGATTCTGGTCGGTGTGCCGCTCCCGCGCCCACAGGGGCAGCGCGAACCAGCACAGCAGGTACCAGGCCACCACCCCGCTGACGAGGCACGGGACGAGCGCCCCGTGGGTGACCACGCGCAGGACGAGGAAGAGCGCGGAGGTGAAGGTGGCGAGCAGCAGCACGATGCCCGCGAAGGTCAGGCGCGAGGCCCAGACCACCGCTTCGGGTTTGATCCGGCGCCCCGAGACGATGCGGTGGAAGGACACCGGTCCGATGAGCGCGCCGGCGGCCAGCGAGCCGGCCACCACCGTGACGACGTAGATGGCCTTGTCGGTCGCGGAGATGCCCTGGAAGTGCGGGGTGAAGGCGACCGTGAGCAGGAAGCCGAAGAGGATCTGTACGCCCGTCTGGGCGACCCTGATCTCCTGCATCAGCTCCTGCCACTGCCGGTCGGCCCGCTCTTCCCTGCTCTCGCGCCGGCCCCGGTCGGCTCCTCCACCGCCGTCCGGCCGCGCGGCAGCCTGCCGCTCCTTCATCC
>NZ_JZWV01000587.1 GCF_000966975.1 Streptomyces katrae
AGGTAGAGGCGGGCGCAGCCGTCGCCGCCGCAGGAGCGGAGGAGGGCCAGGTCGCCGGGGTCGGTGAGGAGTTCCACCGCGTCCCGGGCCACCGTGGCCAGCAGGCCCGCGCATTCGACGCCGCCGCACAGCTCCCGCACCAGGTGCCCCTCACGGTCGCGGACCGCGCACACCCCCGGCGGCGGGCCCGCCGCGGCGGCGTTGACGCGGGCCAGGGCGTCCTCCTCCGGGGCGGAGCCGGCCAGTTCGGCCCGGACGAGGCTGTCGACGTCGCGGCGCAGGCGGCGGAAGGCTTCCACCCAGTCGGGTCCGAGCCGGCCGAGTGGGGTCCGGTCGGGGACCAGCCCGGCTCCGACCAGCCACAGGCGCAGCTCGTCGCCGTCGTGGATGGCCTCGGCCCCCTGGGGGGTCCGGGTGGCCAGCAGGTCCAGACAGACCCGCCCGGAGTCGAACCACATGCCCGTCACCGCCTCGGTCGTCGCCGTCGGACGCCTCCCCAGAGTGCCGTCGACGACCACGAAGCGGAAGCCCCCGCGCGGGCTACGCGGGCGGCGGGTCGTCGTGCAGCAGCCGCTGGAAGAGGCGGTGGTCGCGCCAGGCGCCGTCGATGTGGAGGTAGCGGGGCGCGAGTCCGATCTCGGTGAAGCCCGCCTTGGCCAGGACCCGCATGGAGGCGGTGTTGTCGACGAGGGTCTGGGCCTCGATCCGGTGCAGGCCGAGCTCGTCGCGGGCCGTGCGGCAGACCTCCCGCAGGCCGGCGGTGGCCAGGCCCTTGCCGTGCCAGGCCCGGTCGACCCAGTAGCCGACGCCGCCGCTGCACAGCGGCCCGCGCGCGATGCCGCCGAGGTTCATCGCCCCGACGACGGCGCCGGTCGCCGTCTCCGTGAACACGTACGGGACCAGCCGGCCTCCGTCCCGCTCCTCGAGCATGCCCTCGATGCGGGCCCGCTGTCCCGCCTCGGTGTAGAAGGCCTCGGGCCGGCGCGGCTCGTAGGGCGCCATGTGGTCCCGGTTGCGTCTCAGTACGTCGGCCAGCCCGGCGGCGTGCGCGACGGCCAGGCCCTTCATCTCCACCCCGTTGATGATCATGCGGGCACGCTAACGGACGCCCCTGCCCCCGTTCCAGCCTTCGCCGTCGCCGGGGTCCAGCGAGAGCCGGTAGCCGCGCTTGACCACCGTCTGGATCAGGTTCGGCACCCCGAGAGCGGCCCGCAGCCGGGCCATCGCGGTCTCGACGGCGTGCTCGTCGCGCCCCGCCCCCGGCAGCGCGCGCAGCAGGTCGGCGCGGGAGACCACCCAGCCGGGCCGCCGGGCCAGTGCGTTCAGCAGGGCCATCCCGGCCGGCGGCACGGGGCGCAGCCCGCCGTCCACCACGGCCGCGTGCCCCCGGATCTCCAGCCGGTGCCCGGCGACGGGCAGGACCCGCGCGCGGCCGGGGAGTTCCTGGCAGAGCAGCTGTACCAGCGGACCGAGGCGGAACCGCTCCGGCTGGACGGTCGCGACCCCCTGCCCCTGTAGCGGGAGTGCCGTCACGGGCCCCACGCACGCCGCGAGCACCGGCCCGCGCAGCGCCGCCAGCACGGCCTCGCGCAGCCCCCGTTCCCCGGCCCGGGACAGCAGGGACGCGGCGGCGGGAGCGGAGGTGAAGGTGAGGGCGTCCAGCGCCCCGACGGCGACGGCGTCCAGCAGCCGGTCCAGCGGGGCGAGGTCCGCCGGCGGCATCCACCGGTACACGGGCACCGGCACCACCTCGGCCCCGCCGTCGCGCAGCGCCTCCACGAACCCGGGCAGCGGCTCCCCGTGCAGCTGGAGCGCGATGCGCCGCCCGGTGACCGGGCCGGCCAGCAGCCGGTCGAGCACCTCGGCCAGGGACTCCGACTGCGGGGACCAGGTCTCGACCAGCCCGGCGGCCCGTACGGCGCCCTTGACCTTCGGCCCGCGGGCGAGGAGTTCGGTGGTGCGCAGCCGCTCCAGGAGCCGTTCGCCGATGCCCCATCCGTCTGCGGCCTCGATCCAGCCGCGGAAGCCGATGGCGGTGGTGGCGACGACGGCGTCCGGCGGGTCGTCGAGGAGCTCCTTGGTGGCGGCCATCAGCTCGCCGTCGTCGGAGAGCGGCACGATGCGCAGCGCGGGGGCGTGTACGACCGCCGCGCCGCGCCGGCGCAGCAGGGCGATCAGCTCGTCCGCGCGCCGTGCGGCTGTGACTCCGACGGTGAACCCCGCGAGGGGGCCGTGGGTAGCGTCGTCCATGGTGGTGACCTGCCTCGCCCAGTACGTCTGTTGCTGCGGGAGCCGCTGCCCGGCCGGCGGCGGCCGGCGCGGCTGCCGGCCGGCGCCGCTGCGGACCGGCAC
>NZ_JZWV01000588.1 GCF_000966975.1 Streptomyces katrae
CCGCCCGCCCCGCCGACCTCGCTCTCGGCCGGGCCCGGCCCGGCGGTACCCGAGCCTGCCAAGGGGGCGTGTCGGGTTCGGTTCCGCCGCATTTCCGCGCCGTTAACCGGTCCCGGCCGGCCCCCGCCCCTCACACCGGGGTGAGCTGTGCGTCCGTCCCGCTGCGCGCCGCGTCCGGGCCGGCCGGCGCGGCCGCGGGCCGGCGAAGGTATACCGCCCAGGTGACCGCGCAGCACACGGCGTAGAACCCGAGGAAGGAGGCGAAGGCGGCGGTGCCCGTCCCGGAGGCCGAGAAGGCCTCGCGGAAGGCCAGATTGATGCCGAGCCCGCCGAGCGCGCCCACCGCCCCGATCAGGCCCATGGCCGCCCCGGACAGCCGCCGGCCGTGGGCCTCGGCCGCCTCGCCGCGCAGCCCGCGGGCGAGTGCCTGGGCCCGGAAGATGCCGGGGATCATCTTGTAGGTGGAGCCGTTGCACAGCCCGCTGAGGGCGAAGAGGGCGGTGAAGCCGGTCAGGAACACCGGCAGGGATTCCCGTACGGAGGCCAGCACGACGACCCCGGTCGCCGCGGCCATCGCGACGAAGGCGCCCAGAGTGACCCGCGCCCCGCCGTAGCGGTCGGCGAGCGCCCCGCCCACGGGCCGGACGAGCGAGCCGAGCAGCGGTCCGATGAAGGTGAGGGAGGCGGCCTGGAGCGGGGTCCGGCCGAACTGGGTCTGGAGGACCAGTCCGAAGGCGAAGCCGTAGCCGATGAAGGAGCCGAAGCAGCCGACGTACAGCAGGGCCATGATCCAGGTGTGCGGCTCGCGGACGGCTCGCCGTACGGCGCCCGCGTCGCCCCGTACGGGGGCCAGGTTGTCCATGCGTACGAGGGCCAGCGCGGCGGCGGCCACGATCAGCGGGAGGTAGGCGGCGAGCAGCAGCCGGGGGTGTCCGGCTCCGGCGGTGCCGATGACGAGCAGCGCGGCGAGCTGGACGACCGGGACGCCGATGTTGCCGCCGCCGGCGTTGAGGCCGAGGGCCCAGCCCTTCTTGCGGAGCGGGAAGAAGGCATTGATGTTAGTCATGGAGGAGGCGAAGTTGCCGCCGCCCACGCCGGTCAGCGCGGCGACCGCGAGGAAGGTCCCGTACGGGGTGCCGGGTTCCATGACGGCCAGCGCGGCCACGGTCGGCGCGAGGAGGAGCAGGGCGCTGACGACGGTCCAGTTGCGGCCGCCGAAGCGGGTGACGGCGAAGGGGTAGGGGATGCGGACGAGGGCGCCGACGGTGGTGGCGGTGGCGATGAGGAAGAACTTCCCGGCGGGGTCGATGCCGTAGGCGGGGCCCATGAAGAGGACCAGCACGGACCACAGGGACCAGATGGAGAAGCCGATGTGCTCGGAGAGGACGGAGTAGAGGAGGTTGCGGCGGGCGGTCTTCTCGCCGGTCTCCCGCCAGAAGGTCTCGTCCTCGGGTTCCCAGTGTTCGATCCAGCGGCCGCCCCGGCCGCCTCGGCCGTCTCGGCGGCCTTGCGGCCGGCTTGCGTTCATCACACGCCTCCAGAGCTGTCGCGTCCGTGGTGACGACGCTAGGGAGGGCGCGTTTCGGCCCCGGTGCCCGTCGGATGACCGGGGCGAAACCTTGCTCTCACCCGGCCCGGGGGCCGGGTGTGAGCGCTGCCGGGAGCCAGTGGTCCGGGGGGAGTTCCAGCCAGCGGTGCGCGGCCCGGAGTTCGTCGGCGGCGCGGAGGAGGGCGTCCAGGCCGGGGTGGCGCAGCCCCGCGCGCCAGACCAGGGACAGCGGGGAGAGCGGTACGGGGTCCACGAGGGGGCGTTTGACGCAGCCGGGCATGTCGAGGAAGCCGACGGTGACCAGGACCGGGTTGCGGGTCTTGGCCATCACCCGCCCGAACTCCTCCTTGCCGATGGCCACCGGTGCGGGCGGTGCCACGACGATGCCCCGTCCGGCGAACAGCTCTCGGGCCAGGCCGGTCCACTCCAGGGTGCGCGGGTTGCCGGCGCCAGCGTAGACGGCCTCCCCGGCGAGCGCGTCGAGCGGTACGGATTCCAGCGCGGCCAGCGGGTGTTCCTCGGGGAGGAGCACGGCGAGGGGTTCGTACCGTACGGGGTGGTGGGCGAGCCGGGCGCGCAGGGCGGGGGCCAGGCCGGCGACGTAGCCGAAGGAGACGTCGAGCCGGCCGGCGGCGATCTCGGCGGCGGCGTGGGTGAGCCCGCTCTCGAAGCGGGCCATCAGCTCGTGGCCGGGGGCGAGTTCGCGGGCCCGGTCCAGGACGAGGCGGGCGGTGCCGGGGCCGTCGGTGTTGAGGTCGACGAGGAGGGCGGGGGGCGGTCCGGCGAAGGCGGCGGCGAGTTCCTCGTGGGCGCGGAGCACCGTGCGGGCGTGGGGCAGCAGGCGTTCGCCGTCGGCGGTGAGTTCGACGGCCCGGGTGGTGCGGGTGAACAGGCTTGCCCCGGGTAGTGCGGGTGAACAGGCTTGCCCCCAGGGCCTGTTCGAGGCGGCGGACGTCGCGGCTGAGGGCCTGCTGGGCCACGTAGAGGCGGGCGGCGGCCCGGGTGAAGTGCAGTTCCTCGGCGACGGCGAGGAAGCCGCGCAGCAGCCGGGGGTCCACGTCGGGGGAGGTCACCCGGGAAGATTAACAACGGGAGGGCGTGAATGGCCCCGGAACAGGTGTTGGACCGCTCCCCGGGTCGGGCCGCAGGCTCGGGGCATGCCGCAAAAGACCCCGCTCATGGCCGTGACGGGCACCACCCTGGTCCTGGCCTCGCCCGCCCCGGCCCGCGCCGCACGGCCCGTCCTCGCACCCGCACCCGCCCCTGTCCCCGTCGCCGTCCGCCGTTCCCCCGCCGCCCGCCTCCTGGGCCCGTACGCCCGCCTCTTCACCGTCCCCGGGGCGCGCGGGTTCACCGCCGGGAACGTGCTCGCCCGGCTGCCCATGGGCATGTTCGGGATCAGCGCGGTCATGATGATCGCCGGGCAGCGCGGCTCGTACGCCCTCGCCGGGGCGGTCACCGCGACCGGGATGGCCGCCACCGCCGTCGTCGCTCCGTGGACGGCCCGCCTCGTCGACCGGTACGGGCAGGCCCGGATCGCCGTACCGGCCACGGTGATCGCGGTCCTGGGCTCGCTCTCCCTGATCCTGTGCGTCCGTGCGCAGGCCCCCGCCTGGACCCTGTTCGCCTCCTACGCGGCCACCGCCACCACCCCCAACATCGGTGGCATGTCCCGGGCCCGCTGGACCCACCTGCTGCCCGGCTCCGCGCACCACACCGCGATGTCCTTCGAACAGGCCGCCGACGAGCTGTGCTTCATGCTCGGCCCGGTCCTCGCCGCCTTCCTGTGCACCGCCGTCTTCCCGGAGGCCGGCACCCTCACCGGGGCGGTGCTGCTGCTGACGGGCATGCTGGTGTTCACCGCACACCGCGCCACGGAGCCCCCGGCCGGCGGGGCGCCGGAGGGCGGCCGGGGCCGGTCGCCGCTGCGCGCCCTGCTGCCCCTGCTCGGCCTGTTCCTCGCCACCGGACTGGTCTTCGGCTCGATGGAGGTCACCTCGGTCGCCCACCTCGCCGCACTGGGCCTGGGCGGCACGTCCGGCCCGGTCCTCGCACTGCAGGCGGCGGGCTCCTGCGTGGCCGGGCTGCTGTACGGGGCGCGGCGCCCGCGGAGCCTGCGGACCTGCCTGTGCCTGCTGGCCGGGGCGATGGCCCTGCCCTGGGCGGCGGCCGCGACCGGGTCACTCGTCCCGCTGGCCGCGGCCCTGCTGCTGGCCGGTATGTCCACGGCGCCGGTGATGGTCACCGCGATGGGCCTGGTCCAGTCCCGTACCCCCGAGGGGCGTCTCAACGAGGGCATGACGCTGGCCGTCACCGCGATCCTCGCCGGTATCGCGGCCGGCTCCGCGACGGCGGGTCTGGCCGTCGACCACCTCGGGACGGGGACGGCGTACCTGCTGCCGGCGGCCGGCGGCCTGGCCGCACTGATTGTCGGATCGGCGGCTCCACGACCCGGCCGTTGATCGGGATTTCATCCGGCTGCCGGGTGACGCCCCCGCGTGGGTCGCACCCTTGCAGGCCGCAATCCGCCATAACTGGGGAGGCTTTCCCCCAAACCCTTCCCTTCGCGGAGGAACTCCCCTTGTCTGCTTCGCGCTCCGTCTCCTCGGCCCTGTTCGTCGCGGCCGTCACCGCGTCCTGCCTGATGCCGGCCGTGCCCGCCCTGGCCGACTCCTCGCACGTCCGCTTCTCCCAGCCCTACGTCCCCTCCATCGCCCCCGGGAAGACGGGCCGCGTCGTCATCGCGGCCCTGAACGGGGCGGACCCGGCGCACAGCAGCACCTTCCGCATCACCGCCCCGGAGCGGACCACGTTCCCGGAGGCCCGGTTCTACTGGAACGGGGAGCGGGCGGGCGGCTCGTGCAGCCGCTCGAAGGACGCGCGCCTGCTGACCTGCAACGCCGGGACCCGCGCCGGCTTCACCTTCCGGGCGAACACGCAGACCAGGCTGGCCGTTTCCCTGAAGGTGGACGCGAACGCCCCCGAGGGCACGACGCTGGACGGCGGCGAGTGGTCGGACGGCAGGGAGGCCCCGGCCCTCTTCGCCGTCGCCACCCCGGTGCGGGGCCCGAAGGGCGACGACGGCCCGCCCGGGGAACACGGCCACGACGGGCACGACGGCAAGCCCGGCCACCACGGCAGGCCCGGCCGCCCGGGCCCCAAGGGGGAGAAGGGCGACAAGGGAGACAAGGGCGAGACCGGAGACCGGGGCCCGAAGGGCGACCGCGGTGACACGGGCGACCGCGGCCCCAAGGGCGACCGCGGCGACACCGGCCCGCAGGGCCCCAAGGGCGACACGGGCCCGTCGGGCGGCCCGCAGGGGCCGAAGGGAGACAAGGGCGACACCGGCGAGCGCGGCCCGAAGGGCGACCGCGGCGACACCGGCGAGCGCGGCCCCAAGGGCCACACCGGCGACACCGGCCCCCGGGGCCCCAAGGGCGACCGCGGCCCCGCCGGCCCCCAGGGCCCCGAGGGCCCGCGCGGCCCGAAGGGCGACCAGGGCCCGAAGGGCGACACCGGCCCGTCCGGAGGCCCGCAGGGGCCGAAGGGCGACAAGGGCGACCGCGGCCCCGCCGGCCCGCAGGGCCCCGAAGGCCCGCGCGGCCCGAAGGGCTACCCGGGCGAGCAGGGCCCGAAGGGCGACCGTGGCCCCAAGGGCGACAAGGGCGACAAGGGCAAGCCCGGCGACTGCAAGTGCGGCAGCCACCACGGCGGCAAGGACGACCACGGCAAGGGCCACGGCAAGGGCGACAAGGGCCACGGCAAGGGTGACCACGGAAAGGGCGACAAGGGCGGCAAGGGCGGCCCGAAGGCCCGCATCGTGGACACGAACCAGGGCCTCGGGATCCGCTCCGGCCCCGGCACGGGCTACACCAAGACCGGCAGGATCGCGGCCGACACGGTCGTGGCGCTCCAGTGCAAGGTCAACGGCGAGCAGGTCGACGACAACGCGATCTGGTACAAGCTGGCCGACGGCCGCGGCTGGATCTCCGCCCGCTACGCCCTGAACCTCAACAAGGTCCCGTACTGCTCGTAACCGCAGCACGGTCTCCGGCGTGACGAAGGCCCCGCGGCCCACCGGCCGCGGGGCCTTCCGCCGTCAGTGCGCCCACTCCTCGCGCAGCATCCCGAACAGCACCCGGTCGTAGCGCTTCCCCGCCACCAGCACGGCCGCCCGCAGGCGCCCCTCCTCGCGGAAGCCGAGCTTGGAGAAGGCCCGTACGGCACGCTCGTTGCCGCTCCAGGTGTCCAGCTCCAGCCGGTGCAGCCCGTACGCGCCGAAGAGGTGGTCCACCATCAGCCGTACCGCTTCGCTGCCGTGGCCGCGGCCCCAGAACTCCCGTTCGCCGATGGTGATGCCGAGGGTGGCCACTCCGGCGTAGGGGTCGAGGTCGCGGTAGTCGGCCATGCCGATGACCGCCCCGCTCGCCAGGTCCTCGACCGTGAACACGGCCGCCTCCCTCGGCACCAGCCGCAGCTTCCCCTCGAAGGCGATCCGGACCGCCTCCGCCGTGACCGGCCCGAACAGGGGGTCGCCGGCCGCGGCCAGGCGCACCACTTCCGGGTCGTTGCGCCACCGCAGGTGGTGTTCGGCATCTTCGGCGCGCAGCGCCCGCAGTCTCACCAGGTTCCCTTCGAACATCGCGCCACCATAATCGATCAAGGGGAGGTACCGGTTTCCGATTTCAGACCCGCTCCCAACGGCGGTGCCGTCCTCGCGCCCGCCCGGCACGCCCGCACCCCGGACATGACGAAGGCCCCGCAGCCTGGTGGCTGCGGGGCCTTCGCCCACATGGGATGAGTGGAGATGGCGGGAATCGAACCCGCGTCCAACGGTGCAGAAGCAGGGCTTCTCCGAGCGCAGTCCGCTGCGCTTTTCTCGGCCCCGGAGATCACACGGACAAGTCTCCGACGGGCTCAGTCACTGTTTGGTTTCCCTCCAGCCCCCGTGACCGGGGCTAGAGGTTTAGATCCCTTGTTGACGCCAGGATCCGGACCGGGACCACTTCCGGGCTGACGCTCCTCACAGAGGCTTCAGCTCACTGTTATTAGGCAGCGAGGGTGAAGCGGGAGTTATCGCTCTTGGAGTTGGCGATTATTTTTTGCGACATGTGGTTAGCGAGATCATTGCCGCTTCCTCGGCTCGCTTCCCCTGCATCGACATCCGCTGTCGAAACCGATCATCCCCATGTTTCACGCTATTGAATTAGATACAGCTCAAGGTGCGCCGACCCCCGGAGGGGAGGTGCTGAGGCCATGGTACGCGAAGTGGACCACCGCGTGCCAGGAGATTAGACCGTGCCCCGCTGCTTGCGGCGGATCGCGGAGATCGTCCGCTGGGTCTCGCGCGTGTCCTGCTTCTCGCGCAGGGTCTGGCGCTTGTCGTACTCCTTCTTGCCCTTCGCCAGCGCGATCTCGACCTTCGCGCGGCCGTCCTTGAAGTACAGGGCCAGCGGAACGATCGTGTGGCCCGACTCGTCCGCCTTGCGCTCCAGCTTGTCGATCTCCTCGCGGTGCATGAGGAGCTTGCGCTTGCGGCGGGCGCTGTGGTTGGTCCAGGTGCCCTGGCTGTACTCCGGGACGTGGACGTTGTACATCCACACCTCGCGGCTCTCCACCGACACGAAGCCGTCGACCAGCGAGGCCCGGCCCTGGCGCAGGGACTTGACCTCGGTGCCCGTGAGCACGATGCCGCACTCGTAGGTGTCGATGATCGCGTAGTCGTGCCGCGCCTTCTTGTTCTGGGCGATCAGCTTGCGCCCTTTTTCCTTAGCCATAGTGCGGTCATTTTCGCACTACGACCCCACCCCGAGGCCACCCAATACCTTCCGCGCCCGCTCCTCGGCCCCGTCGCCGGCGGCCAGGTCCGGGGTGATGCCGCCGCCGTCGAGGCTGCGGCCCGCCGGGGTGCGGTACGTGCCCACCGTCAGCTCCGCCACCGCGCCGCCCGGGAGCGGGGTCGGCATCTGCACGGAGCCCTTGCCGAAGGTGCGGGTGCCGACCGTCACCGCGCGGCCGCGGTCCTGGAGGGCGCCGGTGACCAGCTCGGCGGCGCTCATCGTGCCGCCGTCCACGAGGGCCACCAGGGGGCGGCCGGTGTCCCCGCCGGGGGCCGCGTACAGGGCGCGCTCGGAGCCCCGTACGTCGTACGTCGCCACGAGCCCGCCGTCCAGGAAGGCGGAGGCCGCTGCGACCGCCTCGGTGACCAGCCCGCCCGGGTTGCCGCGCAGGTCGAGCATCACGCCGCCGCCGGGCGGGGCCTCGCGCACGGCTTCCCTGACGCGTTCGCCCGAGCCCCGGGTGAAGGAGGCCACCTTGATCACGGTGATGCCGCCCTCCAGGCGGCGTACGGTCACGGGGTCGGCGCGCAGCTGCTCCCGGCGGACGGTCTCGGTGAGGACGGCCCCGTCCCGGCCGATGCCGAGGACCACGGGGGTGCCGGCCTCCCCGCGCAGCCGGGCCACCACGTCGGCGACGGGCAGGCCGCTGACCTCGTGCCCGTCGACGCTCAGCAGCCGGTCCCCGGCGCGCAGGCCGGCCCGGGCGGCGGGGCTGTCGGGCTGGACCCGGTCGACCTCGATGCGGCCGTCGCCGCGGCGGCCCGTCCAGAGGCCGACGCCGGTCCAGCGGCCGTCGAGGTCCTCGGCGAAGGCGGCGTACTCGCCCTGGTCGTAGACGGTGCCCCAGCGGTCTCCGCTGCGGCTGACCACCTCCTGGGCGGCCTTCTTGCCGGACTTGCCCTCGGCGACGGCCTCGGCGGCGGCCCGCTCGACGGCCTCCCGGTCGGCGGTGCCGGGGGAAGGGGGCGCTCCTGGTTCCCCGGCCCCCGCGAGCACGGCGGCGGGGGCGCCCTCCGCCTCGGCGGAGCCCCAGGCGCCGGTGGCCGCGGCGGCGCCCACGGACATGGCGAAGAGCAGCGTCAGAACGGCCCCGCGACGCAGGTCGCGGGGCCGGAGACAGAGAGCGGGCAGACCCGGCATGTGGCCGAGTCTAGGACAAGCGCCGCTGCCGCAAGGCGGGTTGACCGCAGACGACAGGGGGCACTCGTCACACCCGGAGGTACTTGCGCAACGCCACGAACGCCGCCAGGGAGGGCATCAGCAGGCCGATGACCAGTACCAGGGGGAGTTTGGCGAGGACCGCGTCCCAGCCGATGAAGTTGATCAGCTGGAGCTTCTCGCGGAGCGCGATGCCGTGGTCGATCACGAAGTACTGGCCGGCGCCCAGCATCCCGCAGGCGAAGCCGGCGCCGATGAGGCCGGCCACCGCCGCCTCCATGATGAACGGCACCTGGATGTAGAAGCCGGAGGCGCCGACCAGCCTCATGATGCCGGTCTCCCGCCGACGGCTGAACGCCGAGACGCGCACGGTGTTGACGATCAGCAGCAGCGCCACGATCAGCATGATCATCATGATGCCGAGGGCGGCCCAGTTGAGGGTGCCCAGGAGGGCGAAGAGGTTGTCGAGCTCCATGGACTGGTCGGCGACCGACTGCACCCCGTCACGGCCCGCGAAGGCGGAGGTGATGACCTCGTACTTCTCCGGGTTCTTCAGCTTGACCCGGAAGGAGTCGGGCATCTGGTCGGCGGTGACGACCGAGGCCAGGGCGGTGTGCCCGAAGCGCTCCTTGTAGTGCTTGTAGGCCTCGTCCGAGGACTCGTACATGACGTTCTGGACGAGGTCCATCTTCTTGAGCTCGCGCTCGATGCCCTGCTTCTGCTCGGGCGTGGCGGCCCCCTTGGAGCAGGGCTTGCCGTTCCCGGCGGCGGGCGCGGCGGCGGTGCCCGGGGCCCCGGCCGCCGCCGGGGCGTTGCCGGCGGCGGAGTCGAGGGCGGCGTCGTTCTTGGTGCAGAGGTAGACGGTGACGTTGACCTTGTCGTACCAGTACCCCTTCATGGCGCTGACCTGGTCCCGCATGAGCAGGGAGCCTCCGAAGAGGGCCAGCGACAGGGCCACGGAGATGATGACCGCGAAGGTCATGGTGAGATTGCGGCGGAGACCGACGCCGATCTCCGACATGACGAACTGGGCGCGCATGGCGTCTCAGAGACCTTTCAGTGCTGGTAGCCGTAGACGCCGCGCGACTGGTCGCGTACGAGTCGGCCCTGTTCGAGTTCGATGACGCGCTTGCGCATCTGGTCCACGATCTGCTGGTCGTGCGTGGCCATGATGACGGTGGTGCCGGTGCGGTTGATCCGGTCCAGCAGCTTCATGATCCCGACGGAGGTCTGCGGGTCGAGGTTGCCCGTCGGCTCGTCGGCGATCAGCAGGGCGGGGCGGTTGACGAAGGCGCGGGCGATGGCCACGCGCTGCTGCTCGCCGCCGGACAGCTCGCCCGGCATCCGGCCCTCCTTGCCGCCGAGGCCGACGAGCTCCAGCACCTGCGGGACGGCCTTGCGGATCTCGCCGCGGGGTTTGCCGATGACCTCCTGGGCGAAGGCGACGTTCTCGGCCACCGTCTTGTTGGGCAGCAGCCGGAAGTCCTGGAAGACGGTCCCCAGCTGGCGCCGCATGTGCGGGACCTTCCAGTTGGAGAGCTTCGCGAGGTCCTTCCCCAGGACGTGCACCTGCCCGTGGCTCGCCCGTTCCTCGCGCAGGACCAGGCGCAGGAAGGTGGACTTGCCGGAACCGGAGGAGCCGACCAGGAAGACGAACTCGCCCTTGGCGATGTCGAGGGAGACATCTCTGAGTGCGGGCCGGGTTTGCTTCGGGTAGGACTTGGAGACGTTGTCGAATCGGATCACGGGTGCACCACGGTCGCCGGGAGTAGGTGTGCGTGACCATACGCGAACGGGCGGTGGCTGGGGACCCGGCATCCGGAGTTGCCCGATTTATCCCCGGCTCCCGGGGGAGCCGGACCCCTCTTGCCCGGACGGGCCGCGCCGAATGTCGGCGGAGCTGGCACAGTGGTAGGGGGAACGGACTCGGTCCCCTTGCCGTTAAGCGTCATGAGGGGACGAGAGGAGGAGCGCATGACATATGACCGGCTCGTGTGCGCGAACTGCGCGGCACCTGTCAGCCAGGGCCGCTGCCCGGTGTGCCGGGCGAACCGGGAGCGCCTCCAGCAGGAGGGCCCCTTCGCAGGGCTGAATCCGATGGCGCTCATCGCGCTCATGGCGGTGTTGGTGGCCGCGCTGGCACTGGTGGCCCGGGCCGCGTAGGCCGCGCCGCGTTCCGATCAGACCGCACGGGAAGGGCCCGGACACCCACGGTGTCCGGGCCCTTCCTCGCTGTGTACGGCGCTGCGTGAGGCGCTGCTCAGGCGGTCTGCTGCTCCTGCTGCTTGCGCCAGCGGATGCCGGCCTCCAGGAAGCCGTCGATCTCGCCGTCGAGGACCGCCTGCGGGTTGCCGACCTCGAACTCCGTCCGCAGGTCCTTGACCATCTGGTACGGGTGCAGGACGTAGGAGCGCATCTGGTTGCCCCAGGAGCTGCCGCCGTCCTTGAGGGCGTCCATCTTGGCCTGCTCCTCCTGGCGGCGCCGCTCCAGCAGCTTGGCCTGGAGCACGTTCATCGCGCTGGCCTTGTTCTGGATCTGGGAGCGCTCGTTCTGGCAGGAGACCACGATGCCGGTCGGGATGTGCGTGATGCGCACGGCCGAGTCGGTCGTGTTGACGCCCTGGCCGCCGGGGCCGGACGCGCGGTACACGTCCACGCGCAGCTCGGACTCGTCGATCTCGACGTGGTCGCTGGTCTCGACGACCGGGAGCACCTCGACGCCCGCGAAGGAGGTCTGGCGGCGGCCCTGGTTGTCGAAGGGCGAGATGCGCACGAGGCGGTGGGTGCCCTGCTCGACGGAGAGCGTGCCGTAGGCGTACGGGGCCTTCACGACGAAGGTGGTCGACTTGATGCCGGCCTCTTCCGCGTACGAGGTCTCGTAGATCTCCGTCGGGTAGCCGTGGCGCTCGGCCCAGCGCAGGTACATGCGCTGGAGGCGCTCGGCGAAGTCGGAGGCGTCCACGCCGCCGGCCTCGGCACGGATGTTGACCAGCGCCTCGCGCTCGGCGTACTCGCCGGAGAGCAGGGTGCGGACCTCCATCTCGTCCAGCGCCTTGCGGACGGAGACCAGCTCGGCCTCGGCCTCGGCGAGGGTGTCCGCGTCGTCCATCTCCTGGGCGAGGTCGAACAGCACCCCGAGGTCGTCGATGCGGCCGCGCAGGGTCTCGGTCTTGCGCACCTCCGCCTGGAGGTGCGAAAGCTTGCTCGTGATCTTCTGGGCGGCGTCCGGGTCGTCCCACAGGGACGGCGCGGCGGCCTGCTCCTCGAGCACGGCGATTTCTGCCCTCAGCTTGTCGAGGTCCAGGACGGCCTCGATCGACCCCATGGTCGAGGAGAGGGACTTCAGCTCTTCGGAAACATCGACGACTGCCACGGGACCAGCGTAGCCGGTCCCCGGACGGCCATCTCCGGCCAGGCCGGATCAACGTGTACGGAGGAGGGTGGGTACGGGCGTACGCTCACCGTATGACCGTTCTACTCGTGAAGCGCCGACATGTGGACCATATGCGTGTCACCACCACGAGCTGTCTGCCGCCGGACCCCGCACAAGCCTGATCAACCCGATCCGACTTCGGTCCTGTACGCGGTCACGTCCGCCCGGCGCCATCCCTGCCGGCCGGCCCGTTCCACGCTGCCCGCCGCCCCCCATCTCCGGGGCACAGGACCCCGTGACATCCGAAACGGAGCCGTCATGCCGTCCGCGCACCCTTCCTCCTCCGCCTCCTCGCCCTCCCTCGCTGTGATCGACCTCTCCCGGGCCGACGACCCCGCGGAGCGGGACGACTTCCTCAAGCAGCTGCACGCCGCCGCCCGCGACACCGGGTTCCTGTACCTGACCGGGCACGGGATAACGGAGGCGGAGACCGCCCGCATCCTGGAGCTGACCCGGGCCTTCTTCGCGCTCCCCGAGGCCGACCGGCTGGCCGTGAGCAATCTGAACTCCCCGCACTTCCGCGGCTACACCCGCATCGGGCACGAGCTGACGGGCGGGGCCTCCGACTGGCGGGACCAGCTGGACGTGGGCGCGGAGCGGCCGGCGCCGGAGCTGGGGCCGGACGACCCGGCGTACCTGTGGCTGGAGGGGCCGAACCAGTGGCCGGCGGCGCTGCCGGAGCTGCGGGAGGCGGTGCTGGGGTGGCAGGAGCGGCTGGCGGCGGTGGCGCACCGGCTGCTGCGGGAGCTGCTGACCGCGATCGGGGCCCCGCCGGACTTCTTCGACGCGGCCTTCGCGGACCGGCCGCACCTGCACACGAAGCTGATCCGCTACCCCGGATCCGCCCCGTCGGGCGCGGACCAGGGCGTCGGCGCGCACAAGGACTACGGCTTCCTGACGCTGCTGCTGCAGGACGGGGTGGGCGGACTCCAGGTCGTCCGGGACGGCGGCTTCGTGGACATCCCGCCGATGCCGGGCGCGTTCGTGGTGAACCTGGGCGAACTGCTGGAGATCGCCACGGAGGGGTACCTGGTGGCCACCGACCACCGGGTGGTCAGCCCGCCGGGGGCGGTGGAGCGGTTCTCGGTGCCGTTCTTCTACAACCCGCGGCTGGACGCGGTGATCGACACCGTGCCCGGGGAGTACCTGCGGGCCGCGCCCGGGGTCGCGCACGACGCGTCGAACCCGCTGCACGCCGAGTACGGGCGCAACGAGCTCAAGGGGTGGGTCCGGGCCCACCCCGCCGTGGCGCGGCGCTGGCACCCGTCGCTGGTCCAGGCGTAGCCGCCGGTTTCCGCCTCAAACGCCGGCGGGGCTATGAACAGCCCCGCCGGCGTTTGAGGCGCGGGGTCTGGGGC
>NZ_JZWV01000589.1 GCF_000966975.1 Streptomyces katrae
CCCCACCCCTCGAGGGGGAGATAGCGAGCCCCCACCGGAACCCCACCCCCCCTACCCCGGCCCCGTCGACCCCCGTACCACCAGCTCCGGCTGGAAGACGTACTCCGTCCGCTGGACCGGCGTCCCCGCCACCGCCTCCAGCAGGGCCCCCACCGCCGCCGTGGCCATGGCGCGGATCAGCGGCGAATCGTCGAACCCGACCACCGAGACGTCCTCCGGGACCCGCAGCCCCCTCTCCCGGGCGGCGCGGATGACGCCGAGCGCCATCATGTCGCTCGCGCACACCACCCCCGTACACCCCCGCTCCAGCAGGGCGATGCCCGCCGCGTGGCCCCCCTCGACCGTGAACAGGGTGCGCTGGACCAGCCCCTCCCCGTCGGCCCCCGGCCGGGCCGTCAGGAAGCCCTGCTCCTTGCGGGCCGAAGGCACGTACCGCGTCGGCCCGATGGCCAGCCCTATCCTCCGGTGCCCCAGCTCCTCCAGGTGCCGCACGGCCATCTCCGCCGCGGCCCGGTCGTCCGGGGAGACGAACGGCGCCTGCACGTGCTCGTTGAACCCGTTGACCATCACGAACGGCACCCCCCGCGCCGCGAGCCGCTGGTAACGCGCCGGATCAGCGGTGGCATCCGCGTGCAGCCCGGACAGGAAGACGATCCCGGTGACCCCCCGTTCCTCAAGCTGCTCGACCAGCTCGTCCTCGGTCGCCCCGCCCGGCGTCTGCGTGCACAGCACGGGCGTGTAGCCGTGGCCGGCCAGCGCCTGCTCGATGACCTGCGCGAACGCCGGAAAGATCGGGTTGGTCAGCTCCGGGATGAGCAGCCCCACCAACCCGTTGCTCCGCCGCTTCAGCCGCACCGGCCGCTCGTATCCCAGCAGGTCCATGGCGGCCAGCACCCGGTGCCGGGTGCCGGCCGCCACGCCCGCCTTGCCGTTGAGCACACGGCTGACGGTCGCCTCGCTGACCCGGGCCTGCGAGGCGATGTCCGTCAGCCGCAACGGGGAACTCACCCCGACGTCACCCGCCACCACACCGTGGTGTCGGCCGGCAGCACGCCCTCCTCCGGCAGCACACCGTCCTCGACCGCAGCGCCGCTGGACAGCAGGGCCTCGCCCGCGACGGGGAACCGCACCGCCGCACCGGTGGTGTTGGCGGTGCAGAGGAACTCCCCGCGGCGGAAGGCCAGGACTCCCTCGGGAGCGTCCTGCCAGTCCACCGAGTCGCCCGCGCCCAGGTCCGGGTGCTCGCGGCGCAGCCGCAGGGCGGTCCGGTAGAGCTCCAGGGTGGAGGACGGGTCGCCGGTCTGCGCCTCCACGCTCAGCTCCGCCCAGGAGTCCGGCTGCGGGAGCCAGCTGCCACCGGTGCCGAAGCCGTACGGGGCCTGCGTGCCCGACCACGGGATGGGGACCCGGCAGCCGTCGCGGAAGCCGTCCTGTCCCGCCGCGCGGAAGAACGACGGGTCCTGGCGGACCTCGTCCGGCAGGTCGGTGACGTCGGGCAGGCCGAGCTCCTCGCCCTGGTAGAGGTACGCCGAACCGGGCAGCGCCAGCATCAGCAGGCTCGCCGCGCGGGCCCGCCGCAGACCGAGCTCGCGGTCGCCGGGCTCGCGCAGCTGGGTGCCGAGGCCGGCGGGGTTGGCGAAGCGGGTGGCGTGCCGGGTGACGTCGTGGTTGGACAGCACCCAGGTGGTGGGGGCGCCGACGGGACGCATCGCGGCCAGCGAGCCGTCGATGACCTCGCGGAGCGCCGTCGCCTCCCAGTCGCAGGTCAGGTACTGGAAGTTGAACGCCTGCTGCATCTCGTCGGGGCGGACGTAGCGGGCCGTGCGCTCGACGGTCGGGGTCCATGCCTCGGCGACCAGGACGCGGTCGCCCTCGTACTCGTCGAGGATCCGGCGCCAGGAGCGGTATATCTCGTGGACGCCGTCCTGGTCGAAGAAGGGCATGACGTCGTTGCCGAGCAGCTTGAGCTGGTCCTTGGCGCCGAGGTCGGGCAGCCCGGGCGCCTTGACCAGGCCGTGGGCGACGTCGACGCGGAAGCCGTCGGCGCCGAGGTCGAGCCAGAAGCGCAGGATGGAGCGGAACTCGTCCTGGACGGCCGGGTGTTCCCAGTTGAAGTCGGGCTGCTCGGGGGCGAAGAGGTGCAGGTACCACTCCCCGTCCTCCACCCGCGTCCACGCCGGCCCGCCGAAGATCGACTCCCAGTCGTTCGGCGGCTCCTCGCCGGTCTCCCCCTTCCCGGGCCGGAAGTGGAAGCGCTCCCGCAGCCGGGAGCCCGGCCCCTCCCGCAGCGCCTGCTTGAACCACTCGTGCTGGTCGGAGCAGTGGTTGGGGACGAGGTCCACGATGATCCGCATGTCCAGCGCGTGCGCCTCGCGGATGACGGCGTCGGCGTCGTGCAGGGTGCCGAACATGGGGTCGATGGCCCGGTAGTCGGCGACGTCGTAACCGGCGTCGGCCTGCGGGGAGGCGTAGAAGGGGCTCAGCCAGACGGCGTCGACGCCCAGCTCCTTGAGGTAGGGCAGTCTGCTCCGGATGCCCTCGAGGTCCCCCATGCCGTCCCCGTTGGAGTCGGCGAAGCTGCGCGGATAGACCTGGTAGATCACCGCGTCTCTCCACCAGCCGGACCGGGTCCCGGTCGGGGTGGGGAGAGCGTCGGCGAGGTGCTGGGTCATGGTGTCCTTGGAGAGGTCGGGCCGGTGGAACGCGGAAAGAACGGACGCGCGGAACTCAGGGCGGGTCGGTCAGCCGGTCAGCCCTTGGTGGCGCCCGCCGTCATACCGGCGACGAGGTGACGCTGGGCGAACAGGAAGAAGACGGCCGCGGGGATGGCGATGAGGACGGAGGCCGCGCTCATCGCACCCCAGTTGGACGTGTACTGCGTGACGAAGGTCTGCAGGCCGCCCGCGAGGGTGAGGTTCTCCTCGCCGACCATGAAGGCGGAGGCGTAGGCGACTTCGCCCCAGGCGGTGATGAAGGCGTAGAAGCCGGTGACGGCCAGGCCGGGCTTGGCGAGCGGGAGGATCAGGCGCCAGAAGGTGCCGAAGGGGTTGAGCCCGTCGACCCGCCCCGACTCGTCGATCTCGACCGGGATGGTGTCGAAGAAGCCCTTCATCATCCAGGCGCAGAACGGCACGGCGATGGTGAGGTACGTGATGATCAGGCCGAGCGGCTGGTTCAGCAGCCCGAGCTCTCCCATCAGGTTGTAGAGCGGGACGATGAGGATGGCCATCGGGAACATCTGCGTGATGAGCAGGGTCCACATGAGCGGCTTCATGCCGGGGAACTTGAAGCGGCTGACCGCGTACCCGGTGGTGGCGGCGATGAAGACACCCAGCACGGTGGTGACGCCGGCCACCAGCACGGAGTTCCAGAACCAGCTCAGGAAGTGGCTGGACTCCAGCAGGTAGGTGTAGTTGCCGAGCGTCGGTTCCTTCACGAAGTCGGTGCTGATGGCGTACTTCGCGGGCTTCAGCGAGGTCAGCAGGATCCACAGCACGGGGAAGACGGCGATGACGGACGCGACGAGGAGCGTGGCGTGCAGCCCGAAGGAGGCGAGCGGCGACCGCGCACCGCGCGGACGGACGCCCTTCGAACGGGGCTCGGAAGCGGTCTCGGACACGGTCACCACACCTCTCCCTGCTTGCGCAGCGAGCGCCGGTAGACCAGCGCGAAGATCATGAGCAGGCCGAGGATCAGCACGCCCCAGGTCGCGGAGCCGGCGAAGTCGCGCGGGCTGGCGACGAAGGCCTGGCGGAAGGCCTGGGTCACGAGGATCTCGGTGGAGTCGCCGGGGCCGCCCCGCGTGAGCAGGAAGATCACCGGGAACATGTTGAAGGTCCAGATGGTGGAGAGCAGGATCACCGTCATGCTGACGGCGCGCAGCCCGGGCAGCGTGATGTGCCGGAACCGCTGCCACGGTCCGGCGCCGTCCATCTCGGCGGCCTCGTACAGTTCCGCGGGGATCGACTGGAGCCCGCCGAGCAGGGCGACCATCATGAACGGCACGCCGAGCCAGACGTTGACGGCGATGACGGACACCTTGGCCCAGGTCGGGTCGTCCAGCCACGGGACGGCCGAGATCCCTCCGCCGTCGAGGATCTTGTTGAGGATGCCGTTGTCGCGGTTGAAGAGGAACCGCCAGGCGAAGACGGAGACGAAGCCGGGCACGGCCCAGGGCAGGATGAGCGCCATCCGGTAGGCGGCGCGCCCGCGGAACTGCCGATTGAGGACGGTGGCCAGGCCGAGGCCGAGGGCGAAGGTGACCGAGACGCAGGCGACGGTCCACACCACCGTCCACACCAGCCGCTGCCAGAAGACGGGTTCGCCGAGGACCGCCACGTAGTTGTCGAGCCCGACGAACTCGTACGTGGCCTCGATGTGGCGCACGCCGATGGTACGGGCGACGTTGCGCTCGCTGGCGTCGGTCAGCGACAGGTAGATGCCGCGGACGAGCGGCCAGCCGACGATGACGCCGAGGACGAGGACGACCGGGGCGACCATGGCCCAGGCGTACCAGTGCGTGGCGAGGGCGCGGCTGATGCCGCCGCGCGGACTCCCGGCGGCGGGGGCGCCCTTGGCGGACGTCGCACCCTTGGCGGACGTCGGGGCCCCGGGGCCGGGCGTCGTGGTCTTGGCAGTCGAGCGGCCGGAGCCGCGGCCGGCGAGGGTCGTCTCGCCGGCCGCGGCCCCGGTCTCCGACCGGCTGGTGTCAGCAGCCATGGTCCTTACTACTTCCAGCCCTTGAGGATCTTGCGGAACTCGGCGCCGGCCGCCTTGGCCGCGTCCTCGGGGCTCGACGTCCCGGTGACGGCCTTGGTGTACTCGACCTTCAGCGGCTCGAAGAGGGAGCCGTTCTCCGGGATCCAGGCGCGCTCGACGGCCTTGTCGACGGCCGGCTTGAAGAACTGGACCATCTCGCTGTTCTTGACGTCCGGCTGCTCGTAGGCGGCGGTGCGCGTCGGGAGCAGGCTCAGCTCCTTGGCGGACTGGACCTGGACCTCCTGGGAGGTCATGTACTCGACGAAGGCGTGCGCGGCGGCGGTGTTCTTCGAGCCGGCGTAGACGGCCAGGTCGTGGCCGCCCTGCGGGGCGCCGGCCTTGACGGAGCCGGCCGGGACGGCGGCGACGCCGAGGTTGGACTTGTCCTTGAACTGCTCGCCGGCGTAGCTGTCGGCCACCGCCCAGGGGCCGTTGATCATCATCGCGACCTCCCCGGACTTGAAGGCGGTCTGCATGTTGGTCCAGCCGTCGGTGGCGTTGGTGACGGCGGCGCCGGAGGTGACCAGGTCGCGGGCGGCCTTGAAGCCCTTGACGCCGGCCGCGTTGTCGACCGTGACGGTCTTGGTCTTGGCGTCGACGAGGTCGCCGCCCTCGCCGTAGATGAACGGCAGGAACCAGTAGGAGTCGTCGCCGCGCAGGTAGAGGCCGGTCTTGCCGCTCTTGGCCTTGATCGCGGCAGCGGCGGTCTTCAGCTCCTCCAGGGTCTTGGGGGGCTGGACGCCGGCGTCGGCGAGCATCTTCTTGTTGTAGAAGAGGCCGAGGGTGTCGATGACCTGCGGGACGGCGTAGGTCTTCCCGTCGAACTTGCCGCTGGCGGCGGCCTGCGGGAGGAACTCGGCGTCGACCTTCTTGGCCTGGTCGGCGGGGACCTCGTCGAGGTAGCCGAGGGAGGCGAGGTCGGCGACCCAGCCGACGTCGGCGCGGATCACGTCAGGGGCGTCGGCGCCGCTGCTGAAGGCGTTCTTGACCTTGTTCTGGGCGTCGCCGTAGGGAACGTTGACGTACTTGACGGTCACCTTCGGGTGCTTCGCGGTGAAGGCCTCGGCGATCTTCTGGAAGCTCGCCTTCTCGGCGTCGTTCGAGGTGTCCCACCAGGTGACGGTGCCGGACAGCTCGCCACCGGCCTTCGTCTCCCCACCGTCGCCCTTGGTGTCCCCACCGCAAGCCGTCGCCGCGAGCGCCAGGGTCGCGACCAGCGCGGTGGCCGCTATGCCACGCCGCATATGAACTCCTTCGATGATCCCGGCCGCGCCCTCGCGGTCCCGAGTTGCAGGGAACGTAACAAGACTGAAAGCCGACGGAAAGACCTTGCGGCAATTTTCTGCAAGCGGAGGCG
Organism: Streptomyces katrae; assembly: GCF_000966975.1. Classification (GTDB taxonomy): domain Bacteria; phylum Actinomycetota; class Actinomycetes; order Streptomycetales; family Streptomycetaceae; genus Streptomyces; species Streptomyces katrae. The sequence goes on from NZ_JZWV01000589.1 coordinate 6,116, forward strand.
ATCCGTTACATCCGTGTGTCCCTACGGTTGCCGCAGCTTGCTGTTAGTTCGAGTCGGCTTCGATTCCCCAGGCCCGCAACCAGGGGACGTGTACACGCGTTGACTGCGGTATGACGCACGAGTTGACGGCCTTCCCGCTTGCAAGAGCTTCCAGCAATCCTGCCGTGAGCGGCGGCTGGTGGCGCGATGCCGTCATCTACCAGGTGTACGTGCGCTCCTTCGCCGACAGCGACGGGGACGGGGTCGGGGACCTGCGCGGGGTGCGCGAGCGGCTGCCGCACCTGGCCCGGCTCGGGGTGGACGCGGTGTGGCTGACCCCCTTCTACGTCTCCCCGCAGGCGGACGGCGGCTACGACGTCGCCGACTACCGGGCCGTGGACCCGCTCTTCGGTGACCTCGCCGACGCCGACGACCTCGTCCGGGCGGCGCACGCGCTGGGCCTGCGGGTGATCGTGGACGTGGTGCCGAACCACACCTCCGAGCGGCACCCCTGGTTCCAGGAGGCCCTGGCCGGCGTGCCCGGCGCCCGGGAGCGGTACCTGTTCCGGCCGGGGCGCGGGGTCGACGGCTCGCTGCCGCCGAACGACTGGGAGTCCGTCTTCGGCGGCCCCGCCTGGACCCGGGTCCCGGACGGGGACTGGTACCTGCACCTGTTCGCCCCGGAGCAGCCCGACCTGGACTGGGAGCACCCGGAGGTGGCGGAGGAGTTCGCCTCGGTGCTGCGGTTCTGGCTGGACCTCGGGGTGGACGGCTTCCGGGTCGACGTGGCCCACGGCATGGTCAAGGCCCCCGGCCTGCCGGACATCGGCCGGGGCGCGCAGGCCACGCTGATCGGCACCGAGCCGCTCCCCTTCTTCGACCAGGACGGGGTGCACGCCATCCACCGCTCGTGGCGGCGGCTCCTCGACTCGTACGGGGGCCAGCGGATCGGGGTCGCCGAGGCCTGGGCGCCGACCTCGGAGCGGCTCGCCCTGTACGTGCGGCCCGACGAGCTGCACCAGGCCTTCAATTTCCGCTTCCTGAACTGTCCCTGGGACCCGGCGGCGATGCGGACGGTCATCGACGAGTCCCTGGCCGCGACCTCGGCGGTGGGGGCGCCGACGACGTGGGTGCTGTCCAACCACGACGTCGTACGCCATGTGACCCGGTACGGGGGCGGGGCGCAGGGGCTGGCCCGGGCGCGGGCGGCGGCGCTGCTGATGCTGGCGCTGCCGGGGTCGGCGTACGTCTACCAGGGCGAGGAGCTCGGCCTCCCGGAGGTCACCGACCTCCCGGCGGAGGTCCGCCGCGACCCGGCCTTCCGGCGCCGGACCACGGCGGCCGGCCACGGGGCGGGCGGCCCGGCCGACGCCTCCGCCGCAGACGGGCAGGACGGACAGGACGGGCTGCGCGACGGCTGCCGCGTGCCGCTGCCCTGGTCCGGGGACGAGGCCCCGTACGGGTTCGGCAGCGGCGGGAGCTGGCTGCCGCAGCCCGAGGGCTGGGGCGGACTCAGCGTCGCCGCGCAGACGGGCGATCCGCACTCCACGCTGGAGCTCTACCGCGCCGCCCTGGAGCTGCGCCGCGCGATGCCGGGCCTCGGCGCGGTGGAGGCGGGCCAGGGCGGGCCCGCCGACGAGTGGCCCGGGGCCGGGGCCGGGCCCGCCGTGTACGCCCGGGGCATGCGGTGGCGTCCGGCCCCCGAGGGGGTCCTGCTCTTCACCCGGCCCGGTTTCGCCTGCACCGTCAACACCCGCCCGACCGCCGTGGAGATGCCCTCGCCCGGCCGTCCCGTCCTGTCCAGCGCCCCCGTCGAGACCGACGGCCGCACGGTCCGCCTTCCTTCCGATTCCTGCACGTGGTGGGCTTTCTGAGCCGCCTACCGGTACAGTCCAATCCCGTGACCGCACGGCTTGCCGACATCGCAGCCCAGGCGGGGGTCAGCGAAGCCACAGTCAGCCGCGTGCTCAACGGCAAGCCCGGTGTGGCCGCAGGCACCCGTGAGTCCGTGCTGGCCGCGCTCGACGTGCTCGGCTACGAGCGGCCCGTACGGCTGCGGCAGCGCAGTGCGGGCCTGGTCGGCCTGATAACCCCCGAGCTGGACAATCCCATCTTCCCGGCGCTGGCCCAGGTGATCGGGCAGGCGCTGACCCGGCAGGGGTACACGCCCGTGCTGGCCACGCAGACGCCCGGCGGCTCCACCGAGGACGAGCTGACCGAGATGCTGGTGGACCGGGGCGTCTCCGGGATCATCTTCGTCTCCGGGCTGCACGCCGACACCACCGCCGACATGGGCCGCTACGAGCAGCTGCGCGGCCAGGGCGTCCCCTACGTCCTGATCAACGGCTTCTCCGACAAGGTGCGGGCCCCCTTCGTCTCCCCCGACGACCGGGCGGCGATGCAGCTCGCGGTGACCCACCTGACGGCCCTCGGGCACAGCCGGATCGGCCTCGCGGTCGGCCCGAAGCGGTTCGTTCCCGTCCTGCGCAAGATCGAGGGCTTCCGGCTCGCGATGAAGGAGCGGCTCGGGCTCCAGGAGGCCGAGGCCGAGGAGCTGATCCAGCACTCCCTGTACACCCTGGAGGGCGGCCAGGCCGCAGCGGCGGCGCTCATCGGGCGGGGCTGCACGGCCGTCGTCTGCGCCAGCGACATGATGGCGCTCGGCGCCATCCGGGCCGCGCGCCAGCAGGGGCTGCGGGTACCGCAGGACGTCTCCGTGGTGGGCTTCGACGACTCCCCGCTCATAGCGTTCACCGATCCGCCGCTGACCACCATCCGCCAGCCCGTGCAGGCCATGGGGCAGGCGGCGGTGCGCACCCTGCTGGAGGAGATCGGCGGTACGCCGGCCCCGCACAGCGAGTTCGTGTTCCTGCCGGAGCTGGTGGTGCGCGGGTCGACGGCTTCCGGTCCCGGGCAGCGGCGCGGGCCGGCGTAGCCGGGCAGGGTAGCGGGCCTCCGGGGCGGTGTCCTCCGCAGGGCTGAGCGCGGGCGCCGAAGACCGTCCGGAGGGATGATCGGAGGCGATGACGCATCTGGCAGACTCTCTCCCCATGGGTGAAGCGAGCGTGAAGACACTGGAAACTCCCCCGGCAGCCGCCGGAGGCACCCCCAGCACGGACGTCACGTCGCCCCCCGTGACCGGCAGCGCGGACCGCCCCGCAGCGGAGGGCACCCTCCTCACCCGGCTCCGCGCACCGCGACGGCCCCGGATCTGGTTCGAGGTCCTGCTGATCGGCATCAGCTACTGGACGTACTCGCTGATCCGCAACGCGGTCCCCGAGCAGAAGGCCGCCGCGCTCGCGAACGCCGACTGGATCTGGAGCGTCGAGCGGGGCCTCGGCATCGCGGTGGAACACTCCGTCAACCACGCCGTCAACTCGGTGACGTGGCTCGTCGTGGGCATGAACTACTACTACGCCACGCTCCACTTCATCGTGACCATCGGCGTACTGGTGTGGATCTACCGCTTCCATCCCGGCCGTTACGCGGCCACCCGCCTCGTCCTCTTCGCCACCACGGGCGTCGCCCTGCTCGGCTACTTCTTCTTCCCGCTGGCCCCGCCCCGGCTGATGAACGGCGGCCACTTCATCGACACCGTGCTGGTGCACCACACCTGGGGCTCGATGGCCTCGGGAAACCTCAAGCACATGTCGAACCAGTACGCGGCGATGCCGTCCATGCACATAGGGTGGTCGCTCTGGTGCGGCCTGACGATCTTCGCGGTCGCGTCCGCCCCCTGGGCCCGGATCCTGGGCCTCCTCTACCCGGCGGCCACCCTGGTCGTCATCGTCTCCACCGCGAACCACTTCTGGCTGGACGCCCTGGGCGGCATGCTCTGCCTGGCCTTCGGCTACACGGTCTCCCGCACCTGGTACGGCGCCCTCCCGCACCGCCTCCCCCGCAGCCCCCTGGACACCGCCCCGCACCCGGCGACGGCGGCCCTGCTCAACCGTTTCCGCCGATAACCGGGAGCGGTCCGGCGGTCCGGCAGCGCTACGCCCCGTAGAAGAGGTCGTCGACGACCGCGCGGGCGCGGCGGGTGGTGCGGCGGTAGTCGTCCAGCATTTCGCCGATCCGGCCCTCCGGGTAGCCGAGGTAGCGGCCGACGGCCGCCAGTTCGCGGGCGTCCGTGGGGAAGGTGTCGCCGGCGCGGCCGCGGACCAGCATCACGGCGTTGCGGACCCGGGTCGCCAGGACCCAGGCCTCGTCGAGGATCTGGGCCTCCTCGGCCGGGATCAGGCCGGCGGCGTGGGCGGCGGCCAGGGCCTGGCGGGTGCGGGTGGTGCGCAGGCCCGGTTCGGCCCAGGCGTGGCGCATCTGGAGGAGCTGGACGGTCCACTCGACGTCGCTGAGGCCGCCGCGGCCGAGTTTCGTGTGGAGGGTGGGGTCGGCGCCGCGCGGGAGGCGTTCGGCTTCCATGCGGGCCTTCAGGCGGCGGATCTCGCGGACCGCGTCCTCGCCGAGGCCTTCGGCGGGGTAGCGCAGCGGGTCGATCAGGTCGATGAAGGTGCGGCCCAGGTCGGCGTCGCCCGCGACGGGCTCGGCGCGCAGCAGGGCCTGGCTCTCCCAGGTCAGGGACCAGCGCCGGTAGTAGGCGGCGTAGGAGGACAGGGTGCGGACGAGGGGCCCGGAGCGGCCTTCGGGGCGCAGGTCGGCGTCGATGAGGAGCGGCGGGTCGGCGGTGGGCAGCTGGAGGAGCCGGCGCATCTCGGCGATGACGGTCTGGGCGACCTTGGCGGCGTGGACGAAGAGGACGTCGGCGTCGGAGCCGTAGCCCAGCTCGTGTCCGCCGAAGCGGCCGACGCCGATGACGGCGAAGCGGGTGGGGAGGGTCTCGCCCCAGTGGTCGCGGACGGCGGCGCGCAGGGCTCCGGCGACGGTGGCGGCGGTGAGCTCGGAGACGGCGTCGCCGACCCGGTCGACGAGGGCTCCGCAGTCCTTCTCGGCGGGGCTGTCCTCGGTGCCGTAGGAGGCGATGATGTCGGCGGCGGCGGTGCGGAAGAGCTCGCGGCGGCGGACCCCGCGTGCGGCGGCGACGGCTGCTTCCCCGCTCTCCGCGCGGCCGACGGCGGCGAGCACCTCCTGTTCGAGGGCCTCGGCCGTACGGGGCTGGAGGCCTTCGGGGTCGCCGAGGAGGGCGACGGCCTCGGGGGCGCGCATCAGGAGGTCGGGGGCGAGACGGCCGGCGGACAGGACGCGGGCGAGGTTCTCGGCGGCGGCGCCCTCGTCGCGGAGCAGGCGCAGGTACCAGGGGGTCTTGCCAAGGGCGTCGGAGACCTTGCGGAAGTTGAGGAGGCCGGCGTCGGGGTCGGCGGAGTCGGCGAACCAGCCGAGGAGGACGGGCAGCAGGGTGCGCTGGATGGCGGCCTTGCGGCTGACGCCGGAGGCGAGGGCTTCGAGGTGACGCAGGGCTGAGGCCGGGTCGGCGTAGCCGAGGGCTTCGAGGCGCTGGCCGGCGGCGGCCGGGGAGAGCCGGGTCTCGCCGGGGGCGAGCTGGGCGACGGCGTCGAGGAGGGGCCGGTAGAAGAGCTTCTCGTGGAGGCGGCGGACGACGGAGGCGTGCCGGCGCCAGGCCTTGTTGAGTCCTGCGACGGGTTCGGTGCGCAGGCCCATGGAGCGGCCGAGGCGGCGCAGGTCGGCCTCGTCCTCGGGGACGAGGTGGGTGCGGCGCAGCCGGTACAGCTGGATGCGGTGTTCCATGGCGCGCAGGAAGCGGTACGCGTCGTGGAGCTGGGCGGCGTCGGCGCGGCCGACGTAGCCGCCGGCGGCGAGGGCGTGCAGGGCGTCGAGGGTGGTGCCGGAGCGCAGGCTGGTGTCGGTGCGGCCGTGGACGAGCTGGAGGAGCTGGACGGCGAACTCGACGTCGCGCAGGCCGCCGGGGCCGAGCTTGAGTTCCCGGTCGATCTGGGAGGCGGGGATGTTGTCGACGACGCGGCGGCGCATCTTCTGGACGTCGGCGACGAAGTTCTCGCGTTCGGCTGCCTGCCAGACCAGCGGCGTTATGGCCTCGATGTACTGGGCCCCGAGCTCGGGGTCGCCGGCCACGGCGCGGGCCTTGAGGAGGGCCTGGAACTCCCAGGTCTTGGCCCAGCGCTGGTAGTAGGCCATGTGGGAGGCGAGGGTGCGGACGAGGGGGCCGTTGCGGCCCTCGGGGCGGAGGTTGGCGTCGACGGGCCAGATGCTGCCCTCGACGGTGGTCTCGGAGCAGATCCGCATGAGGTGGGAGGCGAGGCGGGTGGCGGCCTGGATGCCCTTGCCCTCGTCGGTGCCGGGGGCGGCCTCGCCGACGAAGATCACGTCGACGTCGGAGACGTAGTTGAGCTCGTTGCCGCCGCACTTGCCCATGGCGATGACGGCGAGGCGGCAGGCGGCGGCGTCCTGGGGGGCGGCGGCGGAGGCGATGCGCAGGGCGGCGCGGAGGGTGGCGGTGGCGAGGTCGGCCAGTTCGGCGGCGGTCTGGGCGACGTCTATGGTCGCGCAGACGTCGCGGGCGGCGATGGAGAGCAGGCAGCGGCGGTAGGCGATGCGCAGGGCGACGGGGTCGTGGGCGTCGGCGAGGCCCGCTTCGAACTCGGGGAGGCCCGGGTGCAGGTCGGCGGCCTCGTAGGTGACGAGGGCCTGCCAGTCGCGGGGGTGGCGGGCGAGGTGGTCGGCGAGGGCCTCGGAGGCGCCGAGGACGCCGAGGAGCCGGTCGCGCAGGGGTTTGGCGGCCACGAGGGTGTCGAGGAGGAGCGGGAGGTCCTCGGGGGCCTGGGCTTCGGCGAGGCGGACGAGGCCGAGGAGCGCGAGGTCGGGGTCGGCGGTGGCGCCGAGGGCGTCGAGGAGCACCGGGTCGGTGCGTACGGCGGCCAGCGCGTCGGCGTCGAGGAGCCTGGACGCGGCGGTGGGGTCGGTGAATCCGCTCCGCAGCAGCCGGATGAAGGTACTGCTCCTGCGCCCCGGGACTGTCATCCCGCCGCCTCCCGAGTCTGTCGCTGCCGGTGGTCCGGTCCTGCCCGGGAGCGAGCCTAGCCGGAGCAGGCGTTCGACTCACCGGGTGCCGTGGCCGATATCATGAGGAGGATTATCGGATTATCTGCTTACTTTTAGCTCTCCAGATCTGTGCGTCAGGGGCCCGGTCCCCGCCCGACCGGCCGCGAGGAGCCCCATGTCCCACGGACCCCTGTCCTCGCGCCCTGCCCCCGCA
>NZ_JZWV01000590.1 GCF_000966975.1 Streptomyces katrae
CGGGACGGATGTTCATGGGGCATGCGGCCGAATCGGCGACCCTTCTGGGTCGACGGGGGCCGGCAGACCGGGCATCCGGGACCACATCCATCCCGGCGGGGCCGCTCCCACGCATCAGATCGCTACGCGCTTCTCTGATCTCGGCGTCCGCCGCCCGTCCGGGGTCGCTGCCTGCAGGAAAGGACGACGGGACCGTCCTCCGGGGCCGGTGGGCGCAACAAATCGCTACGCGCTCCTCTCTTTCGGCGTCCGCCGACCGTCTGCCTTCATGATCATTAGAGTTTGGGCATGACCCCACGAGACGACTTGCTCATCGATCTGATCAATCGGACCGAGATGGAGGGCGAAGGGCCGCGCATCACCGTCGTGGCGCAGGGCGTGGTGATAACGGGACGGATCGCGGCCCATCGGCACTGGGCGTCGCAGCTTGCCGGGCAGCTCTCCGACACCGGTCTGCCGGACCTGCGGTTCGCCGAGGACTTCAGCCGTGAGGCCGGTGAGACCCCCGAGTACCCCCCGGCCTTCCTCCATCTCCAGGGTTGCCAGCTGATCTCCGGCTCCAGCAGCCTTCCCGCCGCACTGGGCGAGTCCTTTCGGGTCCCGCTTGCCACGATCAGTGCGTGGAGCGTGCGTTGACGACGGGGTACGCGGCAGGTCGTCCACCCGCAGCACAGTCGTCGCTGTCAGCTGACGAAGCAGAACTCGTTGCCTTCCGGGTCGAGCATGGCTTGGAAGGACCCCTGGTCGTCGGTCACCGCCTCGCCGACCTTGGCCGCGCCCAGGCGTACCGCTTCGGTGACGGCGGCCTCGATGTCGTCGACCGCGATGTCGAGATGGAGCCGGTTCTTCACGGCCTTGCCCTCGGGCACCGGCTGGAAGGCGAGCCGTGCGAACCCGGGAAGTTCGAGGTGCGACCAGTTCCGGGCACGGTCGACCGGGTCACCGCCCAGCACCTGTGACCAGAAGCGGACCAAGGCCTTCGGCTCGCGGCAGTCCACGACGATCTGATGCAGGTGTGCACGCATGGACGGGAGCCTATGCGTGGTCGGGACGTTGAGGCAGCATCATGATGATGTTGGGACTGCTGACGTCGGTCCGGCACGTGCTGGTGCAGGCCGGTTGAAGAGCCAGGACGGCGCGTGGCAGGCTCATGCCGCATGATCGATGAATTCGCGAAGGCCAACCTGCACGGGAGGCTGCGCCGGGACCGCAGGGCGCTGCTCTGGAAACTCGACGGCTTGTCCGAATACGACGCCCGCCGGCCTTTGACAGCGACCGGGACCAACCTCCTCGGCCTGGTCAAACACGTGGCCAGTGTCGAGGCCAGGTACTTCGGCGAGGTCTTCGACCGCCCTTCCCCGGAACCGCTGCCCCGGTGGCAGGACTCCGACGGAAGCGATCTGTGGGCGGCCGAGGACGAGACCCGCGATCAGATCATCGAGTTCTACAGGCGCACGTGGGAACACTCGGACGCGACGATCGACGAGCTTCCCCTCGACGCCCCCGGTCACGTGCCGTGGTGGCCGGAGCCCTCTCCCAACACGAACCTGTTCGCCGTCCTGGTCCATGTCCTCGGCGAGACCAACCGCCACGCCGGGCACGCCGACATCCTGCGCGAGGGCCTCGACGGCCGGACCGGGATGCGCCCCGAACACGAGCAGCAGACCGACGAGGAAGCCCGCGCGGCCCACTACGCGAAGATCGAGCGGGCCGCCAGGCCGTCCGCAGCGGTCAAGGCCTAGGAGCCCGGTGCAAGCCGCACGGCCCCCCCCGGCAGAGCCGAGGGGGCCGTGGGGCGGTGGCGGGACGGAGGGCCTACAGGCCCATCGCCGCCGCGAGGTCCTTCTTCACCGTGTCCAGGATCTCCTGGCCCCGGGCGCGGGCCGACGTGAGGTCCGAGGCTTCCGCCACCGGGACGACCACCTCCAGGTAGCACTTCAGCTTGGGCTCCGTGCCCGACGGGCGGCAGATCACCCGGGCCTTGTAGTCGCCCTCCAGGTAGTAGCGCAGCCCGTCCGTGGGCGGGAGCTTGTCCGTGCCCTGGGAGAGGTCCTCCGCCGAGACCACCCGCAGGCCCGCCAGGGCCGTCGGGGGTTCCGCGCGGAGCCGGGCCATCGCGTTGGCGATGACCGACAGGTCCTCGACGCGGACCGACAGCTGGTCGGTGTGGTGGAGGCCGTGGGCCATCGCCAGGTCGTCCAGCAGGTCGGTCAGGGTCCGGCCCTGCTCCTTGAGCACCGAGGCCAGCTCGGCGACCAGGAGGGCGGCGGTGATGCCGTCCTTGTCGCGGACGCCCTCGGGGTCCACGCAGTAGCCGAGGGCCTCCTCGTAGCCGTAGCGCAGGCCCTCCACGCGGGAGATCCACTTGAAGCCGGTGAGGGTCTCCTCGTAGCCGAGGTTCGCCGCCTCGGCGATGCGGCCCAGGAGGGACGAGGAGACGATCGACTCCGCGAAGACGCCCTGCGCGCCCTTGTGGACCAGGTGGGCCGCCAGCAGGGCGCCGACCTCGTCGCCGCGCAGCATGCGCCAGCCGCCGTTGTCGGGCACCGCCACAGCGCAGCGGTCCGCGTCCGGGTCGTTGGCGATCACGATGTCCGGCCGCACCTCGGCGGCCTTCGCGAACGCCAGGTCCATGGCGCCCGGCTCCTCCGGGTTGGGGAAGGCGACCGTCGGGAAGGCCGGGTCCGGCTCCGCCTGCTCGGCGACGAGCACCGGCTCCGGGAAGCCGTGCCGGGCGAAGGCAGCCATGACGACGTCCTTGCCGACGCCGTGCATGGCCGTGTACACGGTCCGCACGCCGCGCGGGGACGTCGGGGTCAGGACGGCATCCGTACGCGCCAGGTAGGCCTCCAGGACCTCCTCGTCGAGCTGGAGCCAGCCGTCCGAGGGGCGGGGGACGGAGGCGAGGGTGGAGATCGCGTCGATCTCCGCCGCGATCTGCGCGTCCGCCGGGGAGACGATCTGCGAGCCGTCGCCCAGGTAGACCTTGTAGCCGTTGTCCCGCGGAGGGTTGTGGCTCGCGGTCACCTCGACGCCGGCGACGGCTCCCAGGTGCCTTATCGCGTACGCGAGGACGGGCGTGGGCAGGGGGCGGGGGAGGACGGCCGCGCGCAGCCCGGCGCCCGTCATGACGGCCGCCGTGTCGCGGGCGAAGTCCGCGGACTTGTAGCGGGCGTCGTAGCCGACGACCACCAGGCCGCCCTCGTGGCCCTGGGCCTTCAGGTAGGCCGCCAGGCCCGCCGCGGCGCGGATGACCACGGAGCGGTTCATCCGCATCGGGCCCGCGCCGAGCTCGCCGCGCAGTCCGGCGGTGCCGAACTGGAGCGTGCCGGAGAAGCGGTCCGCGAGTTCGGCGGTGTCGCCCGCGTCGATGAGCGCGCGCAGCTCGGCCGCGGTCTCCTCGTCGGGGTCCTCCGCCAGCCAGGTCCGGGCCCGGGTGAGCAGGTCGTCCTGTGCCTGTTCCACTAGTTCCGCCTTACCTCTCGTACGTCGTCGGTCGTCGAGTCGGGTCGTCGATCAGATGCGGGCGAGGACCTGCGTCAGCAGGGTGCCCATGCGGGCGGCGGAGTCACGGCCGGCCTGGAGGACCTCTTCGTGGTTCAGCGGCTCGCCGGACAGGCCCGCGGCAAGGTTGGTGACCAGGGAGATGCCGAGCACCTCGGCGCCGGCCTCACGGGCGGCGATGGCCTCCAGCACCGTGGACATGCCGACCAGGTCGGCGCCCATGACGCGGATCATGTTGATCTCGGCCGGGGTCTCGTAGTGCGGGCCGGGGAACTGGACGTAGACGCCCTCTTCGAGGGTCTCGTCGATCTCCTTGCACATCGCGCGCAGGCGCGGCGAGTACAGGTCGGTGAGGTCCACGAAGTTCGCGCCGACGATCGGCGAGGTCGCGGTGAGGTTGAGGTGGTCGCTGATCAGGACGGGCTGGCCGGGCTTCATGCCCTCGCGCAGGCCGCCGCAGCCGTTGGTGAGGACGACGGTCTTGCAGCCGGCGGCGACGGCGGTACGGACGCCGTGGGCGACGGCGGCGACGCCACGGCCCTCGTAGAAGTGGGTCCGGCCGAGGAAGAGCAGCGCGCGCTTGTCGCCGATCTTGTACGAGCGGATCTTGCCGCCGTGGCCCTCGACGGCGGGGGGCGGGAAGCCGGGCAGCTCGGTGACCGGGAACTCGGCCTCGGGCGCGCCGAGCGCCTCTGCGGCGGGGGCCCAGCCGGAGCCCATGACGAGGGCGACATCGTGGGATTCGACGCCGGTGAGCTCGCGGAGGCGGGCGGCGGCGGCGTCGGCGGCGGCGAAGGGGTCGGTAACAGATGCGTTCACGCGGATGAGCGTAGCCGCTGTTGGCCTACGCGCGTAGATGGCACAGCTCACGGTGTTCGGATCGTTGCCTTGTCGTTTCCGCCGAATCGTCCCGGAGGGGGTGGGGGGCGGGGCCTGCCGGGTGCGGCGGGGGCCCCGCCCCGCCCTTTCTCCGTTTCCGC
>NZ_JZWV01000591.1 GCF_000966975.1 Streptomyces katrae
GCCCTTTCTCCGTTTCCGCCTCAAGCTCCCCCGGCTACCGCTGGGAGGGGCCCCAGGCGGGGCTTGATTTCGACGGGGCCGGCCGGAAGGAAGCTCGGGCTCCGCCGCAGGGTCAGCAGGGGCGCTTGCGGAGTTCCATCACGTAGTCGTGCGGGGCGCCCGCCGATTCCGCCGCGTCGGCGATCTCGCCGAGGTAGCGGGCGGAGGGGAGGCCGCCCTCGTAGCCGTTCAGGACGTAGCACCAGGCGGCTTCCTCGCCGTCCAGGGTGTGGACCCGGATGCGCATGCGGCGGTAGATGTCCAGGCCGACGCCCTCCCAGCGGTCCATGGAGTCCTCGTCCAGCGGCGCGATGTCGTACAGGGCGACGAAGACCTGCTGGCGGGGGGCTTCCACGATGGTGGCGAGGGCGCCCTCCCAGCCCATCTGCTCGCCGCCGAAGGTCAGCCGCCAGTCGTTGATCCAGCCCGTGCCGCGCAGCGGCGAATGCGGAGCGCGGCGCGTCATCAGCCGCGGGTCGAGGTTGCCGGCGTACGCGGCGTAGAGCGACATGAGGTCGAGGGTACGGGAGGGGTGCCCCGGTACGCGTGCCCGGATGGCGCACGGATGACAGGACCGGGAGTGGGACATGTGAGCGGGACCGGGAGTGGAGCACCTTGAAGCGTGCGGGACAATGGGCGTGGAATGCATCCCCCGGGGAGACCCCCCGGATCGCCGGCCGGGGCGGCAGCCGGCCGGGCAGACGTGAGGCGGAGTTTTCGTGACCCGGATCGTGATCATCGGCGGCGGACCCGGCGGGTATGAGGCGGCCCTCGTGGGGGCCCAGCTCGGCGCGGAGGTGACCGTCGTCGACTGCGACGGTCTGGGCGGGGCGTCGGTGCTGACCGACTGCGTGCCCTCCAAGACCCTCATCGCGACCGCCGAGGTCATGACCACCTTCGACTCCTCCTACGAGGAGCTCGGCATCGTCGTCGCCGACGACACCCCGCCCATCGAGCAGGCCGCGCGCGTCGTCGGCGTGGACCTCGGCAAGGTGAACCGGCGCGTGAAGCGCCTCGCGCTCGCCCAGTCGCACGACATCACCGCGTCCGTGACCCGGGCCGGTGCCCGCGTCATGCGCGGCCGCGGCAAGCTCGGCGGACCGCAGGGCATCGACGGCACCCGGGACGTCATCGTCACCGCGGCCGACGGCACGGAGACGATCCTCACCGCCGACGCCGTCCTGATCGCCACCGGCGGCACCCCCCGCGAGATCCCGGACGCGATGCCCGACGGGGAGCGGATCCTGAACTGGACCCAGGTCTACGACCTGGAGGAGCTCCCCGAGGAGCTGATCGTGGTCGGCTCGGGTGTGACCGGTGCCGAGTTCGCCGGCGCGTACCAGGCGCTCGGCTCCCGCGTGACGCTGGTTTCCTCGCGCGACCGCGTGCTCCCGGGTGAGGACCCGGACGCGGCCGCCGTCCTGGAGGACGTCTTCCGGCGCCGCGGCATGAACGTCATCGGCCGTTCGCGCGCCGAGTCCGCCAAGCGGGTCGGCGACCGGGTCGAGGTCACCCTCTCCGACGGCCGGGTCATCAGCGGCACGCACTGCCTGATGGCGGTCGGCGCGATCCCGAACACCAAGGACATGAACCTGGAGGAGTCCGGGGTCCGGCTGAAGGAGTCCGGGCACATCTGGACCGACAAGGTCTCGCGGACGTCCTCGCCGGGCGTGTACGCGGCCGGTGACGTGACGGGCGTCTTCGCGCTGGCGTCCGTGGCCGCCATGCAGGGGCGCATCGCGATGTACCACTTCCTCGGTGACGCGGTGGCCCCGCTGAACCTGAAGACGGTCTCCTCGAACGTCTTCACCGACCCCGAGATCGCCACTGTCGGTTACACCCAGGCCGACGTGGACGCCGGGAAGATCGACGCCCGTGTCGTGAAGCTGCCCCTGCTGCGCAACCCGCGCGCCAAGATGCAGGGCATCCGGGACGGCTTCGTGAAGCTGTTCTGCCGCCCGGGCACCGGGATCGTGGTCGGCGGTGTGGTCGTCTCGCCGCGTGCGAGCGAACTGATCCACCCCATCTCGATCGCCGTCGACAACAACCTGACGGTCGAGCAGATCGCAAACGCGTTCACGGTGTACCCCTCGCTGTCGGGTTCGATCGCCGAGGTCGCCCGCCAGCTGCACACGCGCAAGACCGCCGGAGAGGCGTAGGTCCGGGCGCCGCCCGGCCAACCGCCCCTGCCCGTACCGGGGTTGGGGCGGGGTTCGGGGCCGGGCGGTGGCGTCCGGGTGGACACGGGGTGTCCGTTCGGACGCGTATACCACTTGTCGCCCCACCGTATGGACAACTTCGGTATTCCGGCGCAAGGAGCTGAAACCAGACGGTCGTTGGGGTTACTGTCAGTTTCGTGTTCGCTGCTGAACGTCGCCAACTGATCCTCGAAATGGTGCGGGCCAACGGAGCGGTATCGCTCCGTGAGCTCGCCCGCGTCGTCCAGACCTCCGAAGTGACCGTACGGCGGGACGTGCGGGCACTGGAGGCCGAAGGACTCCTCGACCGCCGGCACGGCGGTGCGGTTTTGCCGGGCGGTTTCACGCGGGAGTCCGGCTTTCCGCAAAAGTCCCATCTCGCGACGGCGGAGAAGACCGCCATCGCCGACGTCGCGGCCGGTCTCGTCGAAGAAGGCGAGGCCGTCGTCGTCGGCGCGGGCACCACGACCCAGGAGCTGGCCCGCCGGCTCGCCCGGGTGCCCGGCCTGACCGTCGTCACCAACTCACTGCTCGTCGCCCAGGCCCTGGCGCACGCCAACCGGGTGGAGGTGGTGATGACCGGCGGCACGCTGCGCGGGTCGAACTACGCCCTCGTGGGCAGCGGCGCCGAGCAGTCCCTGCAGGGGCTGCGGGTCTCGCGGGCCTTCCTGTCCGGCAGCGGTCTGACCGCCGAGCGCGGGCTGTCCACGTCCAACATGCTCTCCGCGAGCGTGGACCGGGCGCTGGTGCAGGCGGCGGCGGAGGTCGTGGTCCTCGCCGACCACACGAAGCTGGGCACCGACACCATGTTCCAGACGGTGCCGACGGACGTGATGACGCGGCTCGTGACGGACGAGCCCCCGCCGCACGACGACCGGGCCGCCACCGAGCTGCAGGCGCTGGCCGACCAGGGCGTCCAGATCACCGTGGCCGGCTCCGCACCGGCCTCCGGCGGGCACGGGGGCGCCGGGGAGGGCATGCCGGGGCGCAGGCCGCGGCGGGACGCTCCGCTGCCGGTACAACGGCGCGGTGGACCCACCACCCAGCTGCGGAGCGCGCCCGCGGGGCTGCTGGAGCAGCAGGCGGGGGAGCGGGCCCGCGTCGCCGACATGCGGCGCCGCTAGCCGCGCGTTCCCCCCGTCACGCCACCGGCCGGTGTCCACCGGGCCGTCCCCGCCAGGGCGGCCCGTCGGACACCGGCCGGAGGCGTGAGCGGGCCCGCCGCAGACCGGAAGGCCGAAGGCCCCCGCCCGGTGAACCCGGACGGGGGCCTTCGTGAGGTGCGGGGACGTCAGTCCTTGATCTCGCAGATGGTGGCGCCGGAGGTGAGGGACGCGCCGACCTCGGCCGTGAGGCCGACGATGGTGCCGGAGCGGTGCGCGTTGAGCGGCTGCTCCATCTTCATGGCCTCCAGGACGACGATGAGGTCGCCCTCGTTGACCTGCTGGCCTTCCTCGACCGCGACCTTGACGATCGTGCCCTGCATCGGGGAGGTGAGGGTGTCGCCGGAGGCGGCCGGGCCGGACTTCTTGGCGGCGCGGCGCTTGGGCTTGGCGCCGCCCGCGGCGGCCGTGCGGGCCAGGGTCATGCCCAGGGAGGAGGGGAGGGAGACCTCCAGGCGCTTGCCGCCGACCTCGACGACGACGGTCTCGCGGCCGGGCTCTTCCTCGCTGTCCTCGGCGGCCGGGGCCGTGAACGCCGGGATCTCGTTGACGAACTCGGTCTCGATCCAGCGGGTGTGGACCGTGAACGGGTTGCCGTCGGCCGGGGCGAAGGCGGGGTCGGCGACGACCGCGCGGTGGAAGGGGATGGCGGTGGCCATGCCCTCCACGTTGAACTCCGCCAGGGCGCGGGCGGCGCGCTGGAGGGCCTGCTCGCGGGTGGCGCCGGTGACGATCAGCTTGGCGAGGAGGGAGTCCCAGGCGGGGCCGATGACCGAGCCCGATTCCACGCCGGCGTCCAGGCGGACGCCGGGGCCGGTGGGGGCGTCGAACTTGGTGACGGTGCCGGGGGCGGGCAGGAAGTTGCGGCCCGGGTCCTCGCCGTTGATGCGGAACTCGAAGGAGTGGCCGCGCAGGGCGGGGTCGTCGTAGCCGAGTTCCTCGCCGTCGGCGATGCGGAACATCTCGCGGACCAGGTCGATGCCGGAGACCTCTTCGGTGACCGGGTGTTCGACCTGGAGGCGGGTGTTGACCTCCAGGAAGGAGATGGTGCCGTCGGTGCCGACGAGGAACTCGACGGTGCCGGCGCCGACGTAGCCGGCTTCCTTGAGGATGGCCTTGGACGCGGCGTAGAGCTCGGCGTTCTGGGCCTCGGAGAGGAAGGGGGCCGGGGCTTCTTCGACGAGCTTTTGGTGGCGGCGCTGGAGCGAGCAGTCGCGGGTGGAGACGACGACCACGTTGCCGTGGGAGTCGGCCAGGCACTGGGTCTCGACGTGGCGGGGCTTGTCGAGGTAGCGCTCGACGAAGCATTCGCCGCGGCCGAAGGCGGCGACGGCCTCGCGGACGGCGGACTCGTAGAGCTCGGGGACCTCTTCGAGGGTGCGGGCGACCTTCAGGCCGCGGCCGCCGCCGCCGAAGGCGGCCTTGATGGCGATGGGCAGCCCGTGCTGCTCGGCGAAGGCGACGACCTCGTCGGCGCCGGAGACCGGGTCGGGGGTGCCCGCGACGAGGGGGGCGCCGGCGCGCTGGGCGATGTGGCGGGCGGCGACCTTGTCGCCGAGGTCGCGGATGGCCTGCGGCGGCGGGCCGATCCAGGTCAGGCCGGCGTCGAGGACGGCCTGGGCGAAGTCGGCGTTCTCCGACAGGAAGCCGTATCCGGGGTGGATGGCGTCCGCACCCGAGTCGGCGGCGGCCTGGAGCACCTTGCTGATGTCGAGGTAGCTGGTGGCCGGGGTGTCACCGCCCAACGCGAAAGCTTCGTCTGCCGCGCGGACGTGCAGAGCGTCCCGGTCCGGATCGGCGTAGACGGCTACGCTCGCGATCCCGGCGTCCCGGCAGGCCCGGGCAACGCGGACAGCGATTTCGCCACGGTTGGCGATGAGCACCTTGCGCACGATGGCTCCCTCCTTGAAACAAGCTGAGTTTAGGGACTGCCGACACGGCCTTACGACCCTTCCCCGGTGGTGAGCTTGCCCACACAGAGCGTGATGCGAGTGCCCCTTGAGTGTGAAAACCCTTGTGTCGGCCCAGGTCAGGGAGATCCCCGACTGCACAGTAACCCCGTGGCGCGTCGGAGGTCTCTGTTCGGCGGGTCAGCGGCCCCCGTCGATTCTTTGTGGAGTCCCTACGAACGGCCTAGGCAATCTTTGCGTGAGAGCCGTCACGGCGCCCGTCGCACAAGGGAGCCGCCCCCGCCTCTTGTCCGCGGGTTTACTCGTTAGTAGCCTCCCAGACATCGAACACGCTTGTGGCGTGGGAGGGATGGGGGCGTCGTGCTGCGCAGACTCGTGGCGGGGCTGGGCGCGCTCGCGCTCGTCGTGGAAGCCGCGGTGCTCGTGGTCGTCCATCTGGTCCTCGGCCGGACGACCGCGGACCAGTCGATGTCCATACAGGGCAGCGATCCGGACCTCATGTCCAAGGCGACCTACGGGCTGGGGGCGGCCATCGGGGC
The DNA here is from genome assembly GCF_000966975.1 of Streptomyces katrae. Lineage (GTDB taxonomy): Bacteria > Actinomycetota > Actinomycetes > Streptomycetales > Streptomycetaceae > Streptomyces > Streptomyces katrae. The sequence continues at coordinate 5,850 of NZ_JZWV01000591.1, forward strand.
CTTCCTCCTGCTGACCGGGGTGCTCCTCGCCGTCGCCGCCGTGCGCGACCGGCCGCCCGGCCGTACCGCCCGGGTCGTCCTCGTCGCCGCCGCCGTCACCCACGGGGTGCTCGGCGCCCTCGCCGCCGCCCTCGTCGGCTGGGGCGCCTTCGCGGCGACGATGGCGGTCCTCTGCCTGATCGCGGGGACCCTGACCCTCTACGCCGACGGGGTGCCCGAGCGGCGGCTCAGACCCACAACTCCGTGATGGACACGCCCAGTTCGCCCAGCAGGGCGCGCAGCAGCGGCATCGACAGGCCGATGACGTTGCCCGGGTCCCCGTCGATGCCGTCGATGAACGCCGACGACAGCCCGTCCAGGGTGAACGCCCCGGCCACGTGCAGCGGCTCGCCGCTCTCCACGTACGCCGCCACCTCCGCGTCCGTCGGCTCGCCGAAGCGGACCGTCGTCGAGGCCGTCGCCGAGACCTGGCGCCCCGTCACCGTGTCGATCACGCAGTGCCCCGTACGCAGGACGCCGGCCCGCCCCCGCATCGACTTCCAGCGGGCCGTGGCCTCCGCCGCGTCCGCCGGCTTGCCCAGCGCCTCGCCGTCCAGCTCCAGCACCGAGTCGCAGCCGATCACCAGCGCGCCGGCGGCCTCCGGGAGCTCCGCCACCACGCCCGCCTTGGCCTCGGCCAGGGCCAGCGCCAGCCCGGCGGGCTCGTCGTGGTCCAGCGTGTCCTCGTCGAAGCCGCTGACGATCACGTGCGGGGCCAGGCCGGCCTGCCGCAGCAGGTTCAGCCGGGCGGGGGAGGCGGAGGCGAGGACGAGCGTGCGTACGGTCATGGGGGCCATCGTAGGGCGGCCCTAGAACGGGGCCACACCGAGGACGTAGATGCCCACCAGCGTCGCCAGCAGCAGCACCACCAGCATCCGCCGCAGCATCGCCTGGGCGTCGCGCATGTCCTTCGGCGGCTCGTCCTTCGGGTCTGACCAGAGCATGCTCCGATCCTTTCCCCGGCACGGCGGTGGCGCCTGAGTACCCGTACTCAGGCGCCACCGTCCGTTCGCGCCATTTTCCGCGGGGCGCCGCGCGGGTTCAGCCCTGGTGGGGCCAGTACGTACGGCCCCACGCCCGCGGACCGGGCCGCAGCGCGTGCCGACGGGCCACCCGGCCCGGTGCCGACCACTCGTCCGGCACCCGGGGCGCGCCCGACGGCGCCGAGGCCAGCGCCGCCGCGCGCAGTCGGACCACCGCCAGTGCGGCGGCCAGCTCCTCGGGGGTCGGGTTGCCCTTGACGACCTTGATCATCACTGTGAGCTCCTCGGGGGCCTAGAGGGGGATGTTGCCGTGCTTCTTCGGGGGCAGCGACTCCCGCTTGGTGCGCAGCTGCCGCAGCCCCTTCACCACGTGGGCGCGGGTCTCGGACGGCATGGTCACCGCGTCGATGTAACCGCGCTCGGCGGCCGTGTACGGGTTGAGCAGGGTGTCCTCGTACTCGGTGATGAGCCGGGCCCGGGTCTCCTCCACCTCCTCCGGAGCGGCTTCCGCCAGGGTGCGCCGGTGCAGGATGTTCACCGCGCCCTGCGCGCCCATGACGGCGATCTGGGCGGTCGGCCAGGCCAGGTTCAGGTCCGCGCCGAGGTGCTTGGAGCCCATGACGTCGTAGGCGCCGCCGAAGGCCTTGCGGGTGATGACGGTGATGAGGGGGACGGTGGCCTCGGCGTAGGCGTAGATCAGCTTCGCCCCGCGCCGGATGATTCCGTTGTACTCCTGGTCGGTACCGGGGAGGAAGCCCGGCACGTCGACGAAGGTCAGCACCGGGATGTTGAAGGCGTCGCACGTCCGTACGAAGCGGGCGGCCTTCTCGGAGGCGTTGATGTCCAGGCAGCCGGCGAACTGCATCGGCTGGTTGGCGACCACGCCCACGGGGTGTCCCTCGACGCGGCCGAAGCCGGTGAGGATGTTCGGGGCGAACAGGGACTGCGTCTCCAGGAACTCCCCGTCGTCCAGCACGTGCTCAATCACAGTGTGCATGTCGTACGGCTGGTTCGCACTGTCCGGGATCAGCACGTCGAGTTCGAGGTCGGCCTCGGAGACCTCGGTGTCCGCCTCCTCCGGGAAGGACGGGGGCTCGGACAGGTTGTTCGACGGCAGGTACGCGAGGAGCGACTTCACGTACTCGATGGCGTCCTTCTCGTCACCCGCCATGTGGTGCGCCACGCCCGAGGTGGAGTTGTGGGTGCGCGCACCGCCCAGCTCCTCGAAGCCGACGTCCTCGCCGGTGACCGTCTTGATGACGTCCGGGCCGGTGATGAACATGTGCGAGGTCTGGTCGACCATGACCGTGAAGTCGGTGATGGCCGGGGAGTACACGGCGCCGCCGGCGCAGGGGCCGACGACCAGGCTGATCTGCGGGATCACGCCCGAGGCGTGGACGTTGCGGCGGAAGATCTCGCCGTACATGCCCAGCGCGCTGACGCCCTCCTGGATGCGGGCGCCGCCGGAGTCGTTGATCCCGATGACCGGGCAGCCGGTCTTCAGGGCGAAGTCCATCACCTTGATGATCTTCTGGCCGTAGACCTCGCCGAGGGCTCCGCCGAAGACCGTGAAGTCCTGGGAGAACACGGCCACCGGACGGCCGTCCACCGTGCCGTAGCCGGTGACGACGCCGTCGCCGTACGGGCGGGTCTTCTCCAGGCCGAAGTTGGTCGACCGGTGCCGGGCGAACTCGTCCAGCTCGACGAACGACCCCTCGTCCAGCAGCAGCGCGACCCGCTCACGTGCCGTCAGCTTGCCCTTGGCGTGCTGCTTCTCGACGGCGCGCCCGGAACCGGCGTGCGTGGCTTCCTCGACTCGGCGCCGCAGGTCCGCGAGCTTGCCCGCGGTCGTGTGGATGTCGATCGGCTCTGAGGGTTGGGACATCGGGGTCGCGGCTCCCTGTGTGGTGTCAACTGCCTGGTCAATTGATTGACTGCTGCTGGCTACTGGTGCGTAGCGTATCGGCGGGCATGGCGCTCGGCAGTGCGGCGTTTGACACACCTACATTTGCTTGCATGACTCCACAAGATGCTTCAGCCGGAGCGCCCCAGGGACGCTGGTCGAGCCTGGACCGGCCGCCCCTGAACGCCTCCGCCCTCTCGCGGGCGCTGGTCTCCGCAGACGGACTGTGGACCTCGCTGGAGGTCGTCGCCTCCACCGGGTCCACCAACACCGACCTCGCCGCGCGGGCCGCGGAACTGCCCGAGGGGGCCGTGCTGGTCGCCGAGGAGCAGACCGCCGGTCGTGGACGGCTCGACCGCAGCTGGGTCGCGCCCGCCCGGTCCGGACTGTTCTTCTCCGTACTGCTCAAGCCCGGGCCGGGCGTGCCCGAGGAGCGGTGGGCGTGGCTGACCCTGCTCGCCGGGGTGGCCACGGCGGCCGGGCTGTCGCGGGCGGCGGGCGTGGACACCCTGCTCAAGTGGCCCAACGACCTGCTGGTCACCGTGGAGGGCGAGGAGCGCAAGGCCGGCGGGATCCTCGCCGAGCGGGTGGGCGACGGGGTGGTCATCGGGATCGGGCTCAACGTGACCCTCACCGAGGACGAGCTCCCCGTGCCGACCGCGGGCTCCCTGGCCCTCGCGAAGGCGACGGTGACCGACCGGGAGCCGCTGCTGAAGGCCGTGCTGCGGTCGCTGGAGGAGTGGTACGGGCGCTGGCGCGACGCCGCCGGCGACCCGGGGGACAGCGGGCTGCAGGAGACGTACGCGGCGGGCTGCGCCACGCTCGGCCGGCACGTCCGGGCGGACCTGCCGGGGGGCCGGGAGCTCACCGGTACGGCCGAGGCGCTGGACACCGACGGGCACCTGGTGATCCGGACGGCCGAGGGGGAGCGGGTGGCGGTGGGCGCGGGTGACGTCGTGCATCTGCGACAGGTGCGGTAGGAACCGCGCCGGGGCCGGGGGGCCGGTGTCCGGGGTCCCGGGACCGGGGTCCGGGCCGGGGGTCCGGCCCAGCGGGTGACCTGTCTGGCCGAAGCGGGCACGAGGCTCTGAGCCGGAGGGGCGCGCCTGGGGAACGGGTCCGGGTGTGCGGAGGAAACCGCGAGGGACGAGCGGTTTTCGAGCACGCACGGACCCGTGAGCCGGGCTCCGGCGCCCCGGAGGCGGAGAGCCTCCCGAGAAGAGGGGTGAGTGAGCTACGGCACACCTGCCGTATGGTTTAGGCGATCCCGATCGGGCTCCCCGGACGCGCACGGAATGGACAGGAGGCGGCCCTTGACCGTCGGCGACTCAACGTCCAGCGCGTCCTCGTCCGGCTCCGCGGGCAATCCCGGCACGCCGATCGGACGGGACCGGCACACGCCCTTCCACGAGGTCGACCACGCGGCGCAGCCCACGGCCGATCCGCTCGCGATCCGGCTGGAGCAGCTCATCCTGGGCGCGGAGCGGCGCTACACGCCCTTCCAGGCCGCCCGCAGCGCCGGTGTGTCGATGGAGCTGGCCTCCCGCTTCTGGCGGGCCATGGGCTTCGCGGACATCGGGCAGGCCAGGGCCCTGACGGAGGCGGACGTGCTGGCGCTGCGGCGCCTCGCGGGCCTGGTCGAGGCCGGGCTGCTGAGCGAGCCGATGGCGGTGCAGGTGGCGCGCTCCACGGGGCAGACCACCGCCCGGCTGGCGGAATGGCAGATCGACTCCTTCCTGGAGGGGCTGACGGAGCCGCCGGAGCCCGGGATGACCCGTACGGAGGTCACGTACCCGCTGGTCGAGCTGCTGCTGCCGGAGCTGGAGGAGTTCCTCGTCTACGTGTGGCGCCGCCAGCTGGCCGCGGCCACGGGCCGGGTGGTGCAGGTCGCGGACGACGAGGAGATGGTCGACCGGCGGCTCGCGGTGGGCTTCGCGGACCTGGTGGGCTTCACCCGGCTCACCCGCCGGCTGGAGGAGGAGGAGCTCGGCGAGCTGGTCGAGTCCTTCGAGACGACGGCGGCGGACCTGGTCGCCGCGCACGGCGGCCGGCTGATCAAGACGCTCGGTGACGAGGTGCTGTACTGCGCCGACGACGCGGCGACGGCGGCGGAGATCGCGCTGCGGCTGATCGAGACGATGGAGGCGGACGCGCAGATGCCGGAGCTGCGCGTGGGCATCGCGTTCGGGACGGTGACGACCCGGATGGGCGACGTCTTCGGGACGACGGTGAACCTGGCGAGCCGGCTGACCTCCATAGCGCCCAAGGACGCGGTGCTGGTGGACGGCGCGATGGCCGAGGAGCTGAGCCGTACGGGCGCGGCGCCGAAGTCCGAGAAGGACGCCGAGAGCGAGGAGGGCGGCGGCTCGTACCGCTTCGCGCTCCAGCCGATGTGGCAGCGGCCGGTGCGCGGACTGGGTGTGGTGGAGCCCTGGTCGTTGTCGCGGCGGACGCCTAAGATCCCCGGGTAACGTTCGTTAACTTTTCCGGGGAGAGTGTGCCGTGGGCGGGAACGAAGCCCGATTCGGGGAGTTCGTGGCGGTGCGGCGGCACGGTGACCGCGGGGTGGTCGCGGAGCTGGTGCTGGACCGGCCCAAGGCGATGAACGCCGTCTCGACGGAGATGGCGCGCTCGATCTCCGCCGCCTGCGACGCGCTCGCCGCCGATTCCGGCGTACGGGTCGTCGTCCTGTCCTCGACGCACGAGCGGGCCTTCTGCGTGGGTGCGGACCTCAAGGAGCGCAACTCGCTGTCGGACGCCGAGCTGGTGCGGCAGCGGCCCACCACCCGCGGTGCGTACGGGGGCGTGCTGGAGCTGCCGATGCCGACGGTCGCGGCGGTGCACGGGTTCGCGCTGGGCGGCGGCTTCGAGCTGGCACTGGCCTGCGACGTGATCGTGGCCGACGAGACGGCGGTCGTGGGGCTGCCGGAGGTTTCGGTGGGCGTGATCCCGGGCGGCGGCGGTACGCAGCTGCTGCCGCGCCGGGTCGGGGCGGCGCGGGCCGCCGAGCTGATCTTCACGGCCCGCCGGGTGGAGGCGGCCGAGGCGCTGTCGCTGGGGCTGGTCGACGAGGTGGCCCCGGCCGGCGGGGACCGTGCGCGGGCCCTGGAGCTGGCGGCGGCGATGGCGGCGAACTCCCCGGTCGGGCTGCGGGCGGCCAAGCGGGCGCTGCGGCTGGGGCACGGGATGGACCTGGCGGCCGGGCTGGAGATCGAGGACGCGGCCTGGCGGACGGTGGCCTTCTCGGGCGACCGGGCGGAGGGCGTGGCTGCGTTCAACGAGAAGCGCAAGCCGGAGTGGCCGGGGGAGTAGGGGGAAACCCCTTTCCGTGCCGCTGAAACTCGTGGCATCCATCACTTAATCGGATAAAACTCCCTAATCTGGGGTGATGGGAGTTGACGGACGGCTTCGGGCCGTCGTGGGCCTCGCGCAGGCCATGGCGGCGGCCTGCGCGCCGCGGGACAGTGTCCGGGCCGCCGCCCGGGGGGCGCGGCTGGCGATGGACGGCTCCTTCGCCGCCATCTCCGCCTGGGAGCGGGAGCGGGGCCGGCTGCGGGTCCTGGTGAACGAGGGGGAGCTGCGGCCCGGGGAGGAGGAGTTCCCCGAGGACGAGTCCTACCCCGTCCACGACTTCCCCGAGATCACCGAGTTCCTGCACGAGCGCTGGGTAGGGGGCGGCGGGCCGCACGCCTGGGTCGACACCGCCGAAGGCGGCCGGCCGGGGCGCCGGAGCGCGGCCCTGCGGGCGCGCGGGCGCGGGACGTGCGTGGTCGCGCCGATCGTGCTCAGCGGGCGGGCCTGGGGGGAGCTGTACGTCGCCCGGAACGACGGGCTGCCCGGCTTCGACGGCACCGACGCGGAGTTCGCGACCGTCCTGGCGGCCGTCGTGGCGGCGGGGCTGGCGCAGAACGAGCGCCTGGAGGAGGCCCGGCGCCTCGCCTTCACCGACCCGCTGACCGGCCTGGCCAACCGGCGGGCCGTGGACATGCGGCTCGACGAGGCGCTGGAGGAGCACCGGCGCACGGGGGCCGTGGTGAGCCTGGTCGTCTGCGACCTCAACGGCCTGAAGAAGGTCAACGACACCCTCGGGCACGCGACCGGCGACCGGCTGCTGGAACGGTTCGGCTCGGTGCTCAGCCTGTGCGGGGCCATGCTCGCGGGCACCCTGGTCGCGCGGCTGGGCGGGGACGAGTTCTGCCTGGTCAGCGTCGGCCCTTCGGCGGACGAGGTGGTACGGGTCACCGAGGAGGTGTGCGTACGGGCGGCCGCGCTGGAGCTGGGGGAGGGGGTGGCCTGCGGGGTCGCCTCCACCGGGGACCCGATCGGGCCGGTGAAGTCCTCCCGGCGGCTGTTCCGGCTGGCCGACGCCGCCCAGTACAAGGCGAAGGCCGCCCGGTCGGTGGGCCCGGTGGTCGCGGGACGGGACACGGCGGTGGTCCGGCTGGCCGACGCGGCGGCCCGGGAGGCGCCGGGCGAGCGGCGGCGGTTCCGGGGGCGGCAGT
>NZ_JZWV01000592.1 GCF_000966975.1 Streptomyces katrae
GTAGGAGGGGGTGGGGGCCGGCGGCGCGGCGGCCTGGGGCGGCGGGGCGAACCCGGGGGCGGCGGCCTGCGGCTGGGCCGGGGCCTGCTGCGGCTGCGGCTCGTCCTCGGCGACCTCGCCGCCGAAGTGCTCCAGCAGCGCGGCGAGACCGCCGTCGAAGCCCTGGCCGACGGCGGCGAAGCGCCACACGTCCTTGCGGTAGAAGTCGCCGATCATCAGGGCGCGCTCGGTGCTGAACTCCGCGCCCGTGAACGAGTACCGGACGACTTCCTCGCCGCCCGCCACGATCCGGATGTAGCCGGGGCCGATCTGCGACATCTGGCCGTCGCCGTCGAGGGTGGCGGTGAAGGAGAGCTTGTGGATGGACGCGGGCACGTGGTCCAGGGTGACCCGGAAGGACTCGGTGTCACCGGCCTGTGCGCCGAGCTGCTGGATGGACTCCTCGGGCGACTTCGGCTGGTTGTAGAAGACGAAGTAGCGGTCGTCCGACAGGCGCTCGTCGGCGTCGAGGCCGAAGCAGCTGATGTCGAAGGTGAGTCCGGGCCCGGCGATCTGGACGCCCACGTACAGATCGGTACCCGCCGTCAGGTCACTGATCCTGGCCTTGTGGCCGCGTTGGAATTCCCTGGCCATACGTCCGACCGTCCCCCGTCCCGAGTGTGAGTGCGTGGCTGCTCGCCTGTGCGATGGTGTGCCGCCGGATGCAGTACCCGCGGTTGTGTGCCGCTCAGGCTAACGGCTCCGGGCGACATCCGGGCAAGCCGGTACCGACCCGGTACATATCGCGCCCCAGGGGGGCGGGTCATTCCTCGCGGGCGGCCGGAATGCGGGGCAGGCGCTCCGCCGCGACCACTCCCTCGAGGAAGCCGCGGGCCCGCTCGGTCTTCGGGTACGCCTCCAGCAGCTCCCAGAACCGGGGGCCGTGGCCGGGGACGAGCAGGTGCGCCAGCTCGTGCAGGAGTACGTAGTCGACCACGTACTCCGGCATCCCCTGGAGCCGGTGGGAGAGCCGGATGCTGCCTTCGGCGGGGGTGCAGGAACCCCAGCGGGTGTTCTGGTTGGTGACCCAGCGGACCGAGCGGGGGCGGGCGCGGCCGCTGAGGTGCTGCTCGGACAAACGCGCGGCGCGTTCGGTGAGTTCCGCGTCGCCGAGGGTGCGCTTGCTCTCCTGGGCGGCGAGCTTGTCCAGCATGACGCCCACCCAGCGCCGCTCCTCCGCCTCGGACATCCGGGCAGGGATCAGCACGACCGTCCGGTCACCCTCGCGGTAGGCGGATACGGTCCTGCGGCGGCGCGCGCTCCGGCGTACTTCGACGGCGCGCTGGGGTGGGTCGGCGGACACGCCTCGACGGTACCCGGTCGCCGCGGCGGAAGTCCCGCACGTCCGCGGTTCGAACAAGATCCCTGCGCGGCGGCCCGCCCGACATCCCCCCTCCCACTCATCTCATATGCCCAATACCCCTTGCCTGTGGACAAAGTTCCGCACGTGCTCGGAGGGGCGGGCATCGTGACGGAGGAAGGCGAGGAATGGCGAGCCGTCGGCGGCGGACGCCGAGGGACGGAAGGAGACGGCGATGTATCCGAAGGTGAAGCCCGCGCTGGCACGGGCGTGGCGGGATCTGCAGACGGTGCAGTTCGGGGTGACCCCGGCGCATGCGGTGGTGCTCGGCCCGGTGGACACGGCCACCGGTTCGCTCATCGACCGGATCGACGGGACGCGCGGCATGGAGCTGCTGCGGGCGGAGGCCCGCGGGATGGGGCTGCCGGAGGGGCAGGCGGACGGTCTGGTCCGCCGGCTCGCGGGGGCCGGGCTGCTCGACGACGCCACGGCGGGAGGGCCCCGCGCCCAGGCCGTGCGGAGCCGCCCGGAGGCGCTGGAGCGGCTCGGCCCCGATCTGGGGTCGCTGTCCCTGGTGCATCCGGAGCCCGGGGGCGACTTACGGGGCGTCGCGGCCCGCCGGGCCATACGGGTCCGGGTGCGCGGGAGCGGCAGGGTGGGGGCGCTGGTCGCCGCCGTGCTGGCGGGAGCCGGGGTGGGCCGGGTCGAGGTGCTCGACGGGGGCCGGGTGGAGCCGGCCGATGTGGCGCCGGGCGGGCTGGGCCCGGGGAGCGTGGGCCGGCTGCGGGCCGAGGCGGCGCGGGCGCTCGTACGGGAGTCCGCGCCGGGGCGGGCTCCGCGCGAGGGCGATCCGGAGGGGCCCGGGCCGGAGGTCGCGCTGGTGGTGGTCACGCCCCGGGACGGCCTCCAGGCGTGGGCGCCCGATCCGGCGACGGCCGCCGACTGGGTGGCGACGGGTACCCCGCACCTGTACGCGGGGGTGCTGGAGGGGACGGGGCTGGTGGGGCCGCTGGTCCTGCCGGGGGTGACGGCCTGCGCGGGGTGCATGGAGCGCGAGCGCGTCGACGGGGACCCGGCCTGGCCGCGGATGCTGGTCCAGTGGCGGACGGCGCACCGGCGCCGGGAGCGGGCCGCCTGCGATCTGGGGCTCTCCACGGCGGTGGCGGGCCTGGCCGCCGCCCACGCCCTGGCCTTCCTCGACGGCCGCCTGCCGGCCTCCACCGGCTCCCGCTGGGAGGCCGCCCTGCCCGCGCTGCACTGGGAACGGTCGGAGCTGAGCCCGCACCCGGAGTGCCCGTGCGGGGCGTCCGTACTGGCGGCGGATCCGGCACTGGAGGTCCGGCCATGAGGCGGCTGTCAGGCGAGCGCGGCCAGCCGGTCCTCGACGACGCGGCAGAGCTCCGCGAGCCGCGACTGCTCCGGGGTGAGCAGGGGGATCAGACTGCGCAGGGCCGCGAGCATCTGGTGCACGTCCCCCCTGGGCGGGTCGAGGTCCAGGAAGCGGGTGAGGTGGCGCTGGGCCTCGTCCCAGCGGGCCCGAAGGGTGTGGGCGAGGACGAGCCAGCCGAAGTCATCGGCGCCCTCGGGTGCGGGAAGGAGATCGACCACCCGGTCCAGGTGCCGGTCGCGGCCGGGACGGCCGAGGGCGTGGAGCACCACGGCCGTTTCGTAGTGCGCCAAGACGCTGTCGGATTCGAGGACGAGCGCCCGGGTGAGGTCGTCCAGCGCCTGGTCGAAGCGGCCGAGAAGACGCCGGGCGAGGCCGCAACGGGTCAGCTCCTCCGCACTGTCAGGACGGAGCCCGGCCGCACGGAGGTAGTCGGTCAGTGCCTCCTCGTACCGGCCCGTCTTGCGGTGGACGTCGCCCCGGTCGCCGAAGGACCAGGGCTCGTCGGGCGCGAGTTCCCCGGCCCGGGTGTAGTCCGCCAGGGCTTCCGCGTACCGGCCGAGCCGTTCATGCGTCAGCCCTCGCTGGTACAGGGCCCACCAGGTCTCCGGGCTGAGCCGGATCGCGCGGTCGAAGTCGGACAGCGCCTCCTCGTACCGGTCCATGAGCCGATGCGTGGCACCGCGCTCGGCGAGGCTCCAGGCGTCGTCGGGGGAGAGCTCGACGGCGCGGCCGAGGTCGGCCAATGCCTCCTCGTAGCGGCCCATGAGCCTGAAGGTGCTGCCCCGGCCCGCGAACGCCCGGGGCTGGTCGGGCTCCAGTTCGAGGACGCGGGTGAAGTCGGCCACCGCCTCCTCGTACCGGTCCCGGCGCCATTGGCACTCGCCGCGGAACTGGCGGGCCCACACGTATTCCGGGGAGAGCTCGACCGCCCGGTCGAGGTCGGCCAGCGCCTCCTCGTACCGTTTGGCGGAGATCAGGAAGGAGGCCCGGATCACCAGGGCCCAGGCACTGTCGGGTTCGAGCGCGAGGGCACGGGCGGAATCGGCGAGGGCCTCGTCGAAACGGCCCGTGTCGCGGTGCAGGGCACCTCGGTAGACGTATGCCTCAAAGCTGTCGGGGGCGAGCGCGATGGCCCGGTCGAGGTCGGCCATGGCCTCCTCGATGCGGCCGAGGTTGAAGTGGCAGGCTCCCCGGTCGGACAGGCTCTGGGCGTCGGGATCGAGTTCGATGGCGCGGGTGTAGTCCTCGACGGCCTCCTCGAAGCGTTCCATGAGCTCGTGGGTGCGGCCCCGGCCGTAATGGGCTCGCTCGGTGTCCGGGTCGAGGGCCAGGGCCCGCGCGTAGTCGGCCAGGGCTTCGGGGTACCGCTCGGCGTTGCGGTGGTCGCGGCCGCGGAGGGTGAAGGCGAGGCAGCGGCCCGCGGTGTCCAGCCGGCTGTCGTTCAGCAGGAGGGTCAGGAGGGCGAGGCCGGGCTCCGGCTGGTCCAGGGCCGTGTGGAGGCGGGCGCTCCAGACGGCCAGTTCGGCGGACTCGGTGTCCCTGGCGGCCTGGTCGAGGGTGCCCGCCCAGCGGCGGAGGGTGGCGATGCCGTGGTCGTAGGCGTCGAGGAGCTCTCCGAGGGCGGCGGGGAGGGCGCCGCGCGGGTCGGCGCAGAGCCGGTGGTAGGTCTCCTGGAGGCGGTGGCCGCGCCAGGTCTCGTCCCACCACCAGCCGTCCGGCGGGGCGGTGGCCTGCTCCAGCCGGTCGCGGCGCTGCCGGAAGGCGTCGGCCAGGCGGACGTGCAGCTGCTCCCACCGTGCGGGGGACTGCCGGCGCTGGAGGCGGAGCATCGCTCCGCGCACGACGTCGTGGTAGCGGCAGTGGCCGGAGCGGTCGGTGACGAAGGGCAGCGAGCGCAGCCAGCCGAAGAGTTCGGCGGCCTCCTCCTCGACGGCCGCCCGGTACACGTCCTCGTCCAACTGCTGCGGGAACGCGCAGGCGAGGGCGGCGGCCCGCCGGGCCGGGTCGGTCTCCCACTTCAGGAACCGTTCGACGGCGGTGCCGCTGGGGTCCCCGATCTCCTCCACGCTGCCGGGCTGGGTCTCGGCGAGGGTGGAGACCAGGACCGGGAGCCGTTCCGAAAGCCGCAGGATCACCTCCACGACCCGCTCGTCCGTCACCCCCTTGCCGGTGAGCAGGGCGCGGGCCTCGGTGTCGGTGAACACCTCCAGCGGCCAGTCGGTGACCAGGTCGCGCCAGTCCTCCCAGCAGTGGGCGGCGAGCCGGGACTGGCCGGCCAGGACGACCAGCACGTTCGCGGGAAGCTCTCCGTGGCGGTCGGTGACCATGATGTCGCGCAGCCAGGTGTCCAGCATCGGGCCGGTGCGTTCGTAGGTGTCGAAGAACAGCACGATCCACGGGTGCCTGCGGGCGGCCTCCGAGAGCTCTTCCAGAAAGACGGGGGTGAGGACGTCCAGCGGGTAGAGGATCAGTTCGACGTCGCCGTGGTTGCGCAGCCGGGTGCTGAGGAGGGCCCTGACCCGGTCGGCTCCGGCGGCGACCTGGTTCGGATCGACCGCGCCGGTGAAGGCGCCGACTCCGGGGATCATGCCCAGGCCGACCAGGCCCAGCTGGGAGGCGACCACGCTGGAGGGCGAGGGGGCGGGGGCGGCGGCCGGGTCGGCCGCTGCGGCGTCGGCCTCGTGCCGGCGCTGGCGGTAGGTGGCCAGCAGTCTGTCGAAGGCCTTCAGCTGGGTGCCCTGCTGGGCGAACTGGCTGCTGATGACCTCCATCGTCTCGATGGCGTCCGCCACGGACTCGTCGACATAGGCGGTGACCGCCCGTCCTTCGCGGGCGATGGTCTCCAGCTGCCGTACCAGGGTCGACTTCCCGACGCCGGCCGGGCCGCGCACGTGGAAGAGGAACTGGGCCGCCTCGTCCGGGGACTGGCGCATGGCGTCCCGGAAGGCGGCGACCTCTCCCTGGCGGCCGATGAAGCCGCTGGAGCGCTGCCGCCGGATCAGTTCCTGCCGAGAAGGCCCCCGCCCCGCCATCCGCCGCCCTTTCGCGATCGGTTCCTGTCGCTGCCCGACCATGGTGTCCCATCCGGGTGGACCGCCGCCGTCCTTGGCCTGTTTCGGACCCCGGCGAGCAGGGTCGACGCGGGCCCGGCGGCCCGGAAGGGCCATGGCAGGATGCGAGGTGACCGCAGGCGCGGGGAGGGCATCCCGGAACCGCCGCTTGCGCCGAGGCTGTCTGGGAATTGGAGGGGCGCATGTCTGATCTTCCCCGGAAGGCGGTCACCCGTACCGTCAAGCTGGCCGCGCTGCCGCTCGGCATCGCGGGGCGGGCCACCTGGGGGCTGGGGAAGCGGATCGGCGGGAAGTCCGCCGAGATCGTGGCCCGGGAGCTCCAGCAGCGCACCGCCGAGCAGTTGTTCCGCACGCTCGGTGAGCTCAAGGGGGGTGCCATGAAGTTCGGGCAGGCCCTCTCGGTGTTCGAGTCGGCGCTTCCCGAGGAGGTCGTCGGGCCCTACCGGGCGGCGCTGACCAAGCTTCAGGAGGCCGCCCCTCCGCTTCCGGCGGCGCGGGTGCACCAGGTGCTGGCGGAGCGGCTCGGTGAGGACTGGCGGGAGCTGTTCGAGGAGTTCGAGGACAAGCCGGCCGCGGCCGCCTCGATCGGGCAGGTGCACCGGGCGGTGTGGCACGACGGGCGGCAGGTGGCGGTCAAGGTCCAGTACCCGGGGGCCGGGGAGGCGCTGTTGTCGGACCTCAAGCAACTGGGCCGGTTCGCCGGGCTGCTGGGTCCGCTGATCCCGGGCATGGACATGAAGCCGCTGATCACCGAGCTGCGCGACCGGGTCGCGGAGGAGCTGGACTACGAGCTGGAGGCGGAGGCGCAGCGCACCCATGCGGACGCCTTCGACGGGGACGAGGACGTGCTGGTCCCGGACGTGGTGTACCAGGGCGACCAGGTGCTGGTGACCGAGTGGCTGGAGGGCACCCCGCTGTCGGAGGTCATCGCCGACGGCACGCAGGAGGAGCGCGACCGCGCCGGCCAGCTGCTCACCCGGTTCCTCTTCTCCGGGCCCGCGCGCACGGGGCTGCTGCACGCCGATCCGCATCCGGGGAACTTCCGGCTGATAGCGGGGCCTGACGGCCGGACGCGGCTGGGCGTGCTGGACTTCGGCACGGTGGACCGGCTGCCCGGCGGCTGGCCCAAGCCGATCGGCCGGTCGCTGCGGATGACCCTGGACGGTGACGCCGAGGGGGTCTACGGGCACCTGTGCGCCGAGGGGTTCGTGAAGGAGTCCATCGAACTCGACCCGGACGCGGTGCTCGACTACCTCAAGCCGATCATCGAGCCCGCCGAGGCCGACGCCTTCACCTTCACCCGGTCGTGGCTGCGCGGGCAGGCCGCGCGGATCGCCGATCCCCGCTCTCCCGCCCACCAGTTGGGACGGCAGATCAACCTGCCGCCGTCCTACCTGCTGATCCACCGGGTGACGCTGAGCACCATCGGGGTGCTGTGCCAGCTGGGTGCGACGGTGCGGCTGCGCGACGAACTCGACGCCTGGCTGCCCGGGTTCCCGTCCGAGGGCTGAGCCTTCGGGTCACCACCAGGAGGAGTCGAGCCGGCCCTCGATGGCACGGAGGTTGGCGCGCGCGCAGTCGACGCAGAAGTACTGTCTGGTCCCGTTCTCCACGGAACAGGTCCAGGTGGGCGGGGCGCCGTTCGGGGAGCGGGCGCCGCAGCGCGCGCAGACGACGGGCTGGTCCTCGGGTCCCGGCTGGGCGGGATGGGGAGTCGGCTGGTCCACCACCAGACGATATCCCCGAGGGGCCGCGCCGGGCCCCGCAACGCACCGGAGGGACCGGTCCGTTCGGACCGGTCCCTCCGGGGAGTGCCGCCGCCGGCCCGGTCGGGCCGGCGGCGGCGGTGTGCACACCGCACGGGTGGTGAGCCGGGTTCCGGCTCCGTGCGGGGCCGTCAGTGCATGACGGCCATGGCCAGCGCGCGGCGGGCGCGCATGGAGACGCGCTCGGCCTTGCGCTGCATGCGCCGGGCGGCGACCAGGCGCACGGCGTGACGCTGGGCGTCCACCTCGCGCAGCCGGTCGTCCATATGGGCACGGGCCAGGGCTTCTGGGATGAGTTGCATTTCGCGGGTCCTGTTCTGACGCGAGGTGATCGCGCCGGTGGTGATGAAGTCTGCGGTGGCGGAGCCGTGCGGCTGCTCGCTCGTGGTGGCGTAGGGGGACATGGGGGCCTGCTTCAAGGGGTCGTGCGTCAGAGGGCGGTCGATGGTTCCGGTGGCGGTCATGCCGCTGCAACCGGGTTCTTGCGCGGGCGGCCACGGGGCCGCTTGCGGGCCACGACCACGCCCTGGACGAAGAGCTCTCCGCCCCAGACGCCCCAGGGCTCGCGGCGCTCCTTGGCGCCGGCGAGGCAGGCCTCGACCAGCGGGCAGGTGCCGCAGAGGGACTTGGCGTACTCGACGTCCGCCGGGGACTCGGCGAAGAAGACCTCGGGGTCGAAGGTCCGGCACGGTACGGGGACGCCGAGGTTCTCGATGGCGTCGTCGAGCGCGGTGAGCGCGGTGAGGGGGGTCAAGGCGGGGTCCTCCGGGACTGCGGGCGGGGAGATCGTTTGGGTCTGCGGTGCGGACGGGGCGTGCGCTTCGAGTTGCACGGTTGTCTCTTCCTCGTCTGGTTCGGTTAGTCGTTCCGGCCGGTCGGCCGGGTGGCGGCTGTTACCTGGTCCTGCCAGTCCCGAGGCCCCTTCGCTCCGTCATCCCCGTTCGGGGACAAACAGAAGGGCCGCGGATCCCGGGTGGGGTTCCGCGGCCCTGAAGGCGCCGGCCTGATCATGCGATCAGGCTGGATCACTCCAGGGTTCGAGCCCGCGGAAGGCCCACATCAGGTGGTGCTGCGTCGTCGTCTGCTTGAATCCGGCACCGGCCGCGGCGGCGGGACCATAGGCGCCGTGCGCCTGCTGGGCTCCCGCTACTGCCACCAGTGCCTTGGTCGGTCGCTCATTGCGCTCGCTGACCGGAAGGGTCGCCAGCAGGGCGGGCTTGTCGGCGGAAATCGCGGACAGACCGGTGCCCCGGAGGGAGACGGAACCGAGCAGGCAGGAAGCGGCGACCGAGCGATCGGTCATTTTGGTGAAGGTCATGAAGCTGGTCACTGGTCTCGCCTCCTCTCGGCGTCTCGGGGACCCGGCCCGGGGGCCTGTCCCATGCGTATTCGGATAAGTACAGCACGGATCCGGGGCTTCGGAGAAGCCACCGTTTCCGTTGCTAAGAACCTATGGGGATCCGACGGGCATGTGCAAACTATTTTTCCGACGAGTTTCTACGCGTCGTCAGGATCCTCACCCGCAGGCTCCTGGCCTGCGCAGATGGCCAGGACGTCGGCCCCGTACCGGTCGAGCTTGCGGCCGCCGACTCCAGAGATCATCGAGAGCTCCCCCGGCTCGGAGGGCGCGGCCTCCGCGATGGCCATCAGCGTCTTGTCCGTGAACACGCAGTAGGCGGGCAGCCCCTGGAGCTTCGACTGGCCGGCCCGCCACTCGCGCAGCCGCTCGTAGAGGCCCTCGTCCATGTCCGAGGGGCAGTCCCCGCAGCGCATCAGTTTGATGTCCCCGGCCTCCGTCAGGGTCCGGCCGCAGACCCGGCACAGCACCGGCCCGCGGCTGCCGCGCCTGCGGGTACCGCGCTCGGCCGGGGCTCCGCCCCGCGCCACGGGGGCCGCGGAGCCCGGCCGCAGGCCGTTCAGGAAGCGGCTGGGGCGTCGGGAGGCCCGGCCCCCCGGAGCCCGCGAGAGAGCCCAGGAGAGCGTCAGGTGCAGCCGCGCGCGGGTGACGCCCACGTAGAGCAGCCGGCGCTCCTCCTCGACCTGCTCTTCGGTCTTGGCGTAGGTGATCGGCACCATGCCGTCGGTGAGGCCGACGAGGAACACGGCGTCCCACTCCAGGCCCTTCGCGGCATGGAGCGAGGCGAGGGTGACGCCCTGGACGGTCGGGGCGTGCTGCGCGGCCTTGCGCTCCTCCAGTTCGACGGTGAGCTCGGCCAGGCCGGCGCCGGGCCGGCTGCGGGCGAAGTCCTCGGCGAGGCGGACCAGCGCGGCCAGCGACTCCCACTGGTCGCGCACGGCGCCCGAGCCGGCGGGCGGCTCGGCGGTCCAGCCGGTGGAGCTGAGCACGGCCCGGACCTGGGAGCCCAGCTCCATGACGTCGTCGAGGAGGGGGTCGTTGCCGGCGGAGCGGGCGGCTCCGCGCAGGGCGAGGACCGCCTTCTGGACCTCGGCCCGCTCGAAGAAGCGCTCGGCGCCGCGCAGCTGGTAGGGGACCCCGGCGTCGGCGAGGGCCTGCTCGTAGACCTCGGACTGGGCGTTGATGCGGTAGAGGACGGCGATCTCGCCGGCCGGGACCCCGGCGGCGATCAGGTCGCGGACCCGGCGGGCGACGCCCTCGGCCTCGGCGGGCTCGTCCGGGTACTCGGCGTAGACCGGGTCGGGGCCGGGCTCGCGCTGGGAGAGCAGCTCCAGCCGGTGCTCGGCGGCCCGGCCCCTGGCCTGGCCGAGGAGGCCGTTGGCGAGGTGGACCACCTGGGGGGTGGAGCGGTAGTCGCGGACCAGCTTGACCACCGTGGCGTGGGGGTAGCGGGTGCGGAAGTCCAGCAGGTGGTCGGGGGTGGCGCCGGTGAAGGAGTAGATGGTCTGGCTGGCGTCGCCGACGACGCAGAGGTTGTCGCGCTCGCCGAGCCACAGTTCCAGCAGCCGCTGCTGGAGGGGGCTGACGTCCTGGTACTCGTCCACCACGAAGTGCTGGTACTGGGCGCGGATCTGCTCGGCGATGTCGTGCCGGTCCTGGAGGACGCCGACGGTGAGGAGCAGCACGTCCTCGAAGTCGATCATCCCGCGGTCGCGCTTGAGCTGCTCGTACGTGCTGTAGATCTGGGCGATCTCGGCCGTGTCCCGGGGGGCCTCGCGGCCCGCCTTGAGGGCGGCGGCCGGGTAGTCGGCGGGGACGGTCTGGGTGACCTTGGCCCATTCGATCTCTCCCGTGACGTCGCGCAGCTCGTTGCGGTCGAGGCGGACGCGGCAGCGCGCTCCGGCCTCGGCCACGAACTGGATCTTGCGTTCGAGGAGCCGGGGGAGGTCCCCGCCGATGGCCCGGGGCCAGAAGTACTGGAGCTGGCGCAGGGCGGCGGAGTGGAAGGTACGGGCCTGGACCCCGCCGGCGCCCAGGGCGCGCAGCCGGCCGCGCATCTCGCCGGCGGCGCGGTTGGTGAAGGTGACGGCGAGCACGCTGGCGGGCATCAGCTGCCCGGACTGCACCCCGTAGGCGATCCGGTGGGTGATCGCCCGGGTCTTGCCGGTACCGGCTCCGGCCAGCACGCACACCGGGCCGCGCAGGGTCGTGGCGACCTCGCGCTGCTCCGGGTCGAGGCCCTGGAGCACGGCGTCGGCTCCGGCCGCGCCGGTACCCGGGCCGGCCGGGAACGATGAGGGGTGCGTTGCTGCTGTCACCCCGCCATGCTGCCAGGTCGGGTGGGGCGGGCGGGAAATCCGTCCACAGGCCCGGGCAGGTTGTCGGATGGGTCATACCGGGCGGGGGCCGGGAATGGCCGGGGGACGGCGTACGTTCGAGTACTCGGACCGGGCGGGATGCCGGTCCCCCCAGACCTCACAGAGGAGCGAGCATGCAGGACACGGGCACGGTCACGATGTACAGCACCACCTGGTGCGGCTACTGCCGCCGGCTGAAGACGCAGCTGGACCGGGAGGGCATCGCGTACAACGAGATCAACATCGAGCTCGACCCCGAGTCCGCCAAGTTCGTGGAGCAGGCCAACGGCGGCAACCAGACCGTCCCCACCGTGCTCGTGAAGTCCTCCGCCGGCAACGAGTCCGTGATGACGAACCCGAGCCTCGCGCAGGTCAAGCAGGCCCTGGCCGTCTGACGTCCGGGACGTCCCGGACGTCCGGGCACGGAGCACATGTGGAAGGCCCCCGCCGAGGCGGGGGCCTTCCACATGTGTGACGAACGTTACGCCGCGGGCTTCGGCAACGGCCGGCCGTACCAGAGCTCGACGAGCCGGGCCGCGATCGAGATCCCGGACGGCGGGACGACCTCGCCGGACTCGAACGCCTCGGCCAGCTCCTCGCGGGAGAACCAGCGGGCCTCCTGGATCTCCTCGCCGTCGACCGTGATCTCGGAGCTGACGGCGCGGGCGTTGAAGCCCAGCATCAGGCTGTACGGGAAGGGCCAGGGCTGGCTGGCGACGTACTCGACCTCGCCGACACGGACGCCCGCCTCCTCCCACACCTCGCGCACGACGGCCGCCTCTATCGACTCGCCCGGCTCCACGAACCCGGCCAGCGTGGAGAAACGGCCCTCCGGCCAGTGCACCTGGCGGCCCAGCAACGCGCGGTCCTGCTCGTCGGTGACCAGCATGATCACCGCCGGGTCGGTGCGCGGGTAGTGCTCGGCGCCGCAGCCGGGGCAGCGGCGGATGTGCCCGGCGGCCGCGACGACCGTGCGCTCGCCGCAGCGGGAGCAGAAGCGGTGCATGCGCTGCCAGTTCTCCAGCGCCACCGCGTGCACCATCAGCCCGGCGTCGCGCGGGGACAGCAGCAGCCCGGCCTCGCGCAGCCCGGCGGGGCGGGCCGACTGGTCCATGCGGCCGGGCAGCGAGTCCTTCTGGAGCGCGAAGTACCGTACGCCGTCCTCGTCGGTGCCCAGGAAGTACCGGTGGGTCTCGGTGGCCGGGGCCTCGAAGGCCGGGGTCATCACGATGCCGGTGCCGCCGTCGGGGGTGTCGTCGATCAGCACCTGGCCGCCGGAGACGACGAAGACGCGCGTCGTCGGGTGGCTCCAGGCGGCGGCGAGCCAGGCCTCGTCGAGGCGGTGGTGCGCGGCGCGGTCTATGTCGCTCGGCGCCGTGAGCGACAGTGGGCGCTCGGTGTGCGTGCTCACAGGTACTTCCAACTCCCCCGGTGGATGGGACAAGGCAGGCGTACAGGCGTGGGTGTGGGCGGTCAGGCCGTGGTGGCGGCGGCCGCGACGGGCGTGGGCGGGGCCCAGTTCTCGGCGAGGTCGCCCCACAGGTGGGCGGCGGTCTCCACGCCCTTGAGGAGGAGGTCGAGCTCGACCTTCTCGTTCGGGGAGTGCCAGCCGTCCGAGGGGACGGAGATGCCGAGGAACAGGACCGGGGCGTCCAGGACGTCCTGGAGGTCGGCCGCCGGGCCGGAGCCGCCCTCGCGGGTGAAGCGGATCTGCTGCCCGAAGGCCCGGCCCATGGCCCGCACGACGGACTGGAGCGCCGGGTGGTCCAGCGGGGTCAGGCAGGGGCGGGTGGGCGCGCCGAAGGTGATGGAGTGGCGGATGCCGGCGGGGACGCGGGCCGCGACCCAGTCCCGTACGGCGGCCTCGACCTCGTACGGGTCCTGCCCCGAGACCAGCCGGAACGACAGCTTCAGGTGGGCGGAGGCGGGCACGATGGTCTTGCCGCCGGGGCCCTGGTAGCCGCCGCCGATGCCGTTGACCTCGGCGGTCGGGCGGGCCCAGACGCGCTCCAGGGTGGAGTAGCCGGCCTCGCCGGAGGCGGCGTGGGACTTGGCCGTGCGCAGCCACTCGGCCTCGTCGAAGGGCAGCTCGGAGATCAGCCGGCGTTCGGCGTCGGTGAGCTCGGTGATGCCGTCGTAGAAGCCGGGGATGGTGACCCGCTCGTCCTCGTCGTGGAGTGCGGCGACGAGGCGGGCGGCGACGGTGGCCGGGTTGGGGACGGCTCCGCCGAAGGCACCCGAGTGGATGTCCTGGTCGGGGCCGTGGAAGTCGATCTCGCAGTCGGCGACGCCGCGCATGCCGGTGCAGACGGTGGGGGTGGTCTCGGACCACATGCCGGTGTCGGAGACGATCACGACGTCGGCGGCGAGCTCGGCGGCGCGGGCCTCGACGAGCGCGCGGAAGTTCGGGGAGCCGGACTCCTCCTCGCCCTCGATGAGGAGCTTGAGGTGCACGGCGGGGGCCTCGGCACCGGTGGCGGCGAGGTGGGCGCGGACGCCGAGGGTGTGGAAGAAGACCTGCCCCTTGTCGTCGGCCGCGCCGCGCCCGTACATCCGGCCGTCCTTGACGACGGGTTCGAAGGGCTCGGTGTGCCAGCCGTCGGCGAGGGCGGCGGGCTGCACGTCGTGGTGGCCGTAGACGAGGACGGTGGGGGCGGCCGGGTCGGCGGCCGGCCAGTGGGCGAAGACGGCGGGGGCGCCGGTGCCTCCAGCGGTCTCCCAGACGTGGGTTTCCGGGAAGCCGGTCTCCTTGAGCTTGGCCGCGAGCCATTCGGCGCTGCGGCGTACGTCGCCCGCGTGTTCGGGCTGGGCCGACACGGACGGGATGCGCAGCCACTCGGCGAGGTCGTCGAGGAAGGCCGTGCGGTGGGTGTCGATGTACGTACGGACGACGTTGTCCGGGGTTTCGCTCATGGCCACGAGCCTAGCCGTCCGCCTGGGGGGCGCCGTCCGCGCCCGTTTTGCCTTGGAGGATCCACTCAAGACGCTCGCGTCCGGGGAGGTCGCGGGGGCGGATGACGCGGCCGCTGCGGACGTGGAGGAAGGCGGCCGTGACCCGGTCGAGGGGGGTGCCGGTGGCTTCCGCCCAGGCGAGGCGGTAGACGGCGAGCTGGAGGGGGTCGGCCTGGGTGGTGCGGCCGGTCTTCCAGTCGACGACCTCGTACGAGCCGTCGGGGTTGCGGTAGACGGCGTCGATCCGGCCGCGGACGACCCGGCCGGCGAGGGTGATCTGGACGGGGGCCTCCATCCGGTACGGGGTGCGCTCGGCGTACTCGCTGCGCTCGAAGGCGGCCTTCAGGGCTTCGAGGTCGGCGGCGTCGGCGATCTCCTGGTCGGTGCCGGGGAGGTCGGCGGCGGGGTCGAGGACGTCGAGGTGGGGCAGGGGCAGGGCGTCGAATCGGGACTCGACCCAGGCGTGGAAACGGGTGCCCTGGCGGGCGGCCGGCTGCGGGGGCTTGGGCATCGGGCGGGCGAGGTCCCGCGCGAAGGCCTGCTCGTCGGCGGCGAGGCGCAGGAGCTGGCTCGCGGACAGGGCCCCGGGCAGCTCGACGTCCCGCACGGCGGCGCGGGCCCGCAGCAGCTCGCCCTCCAGGGCGTCGAGGTCCCGGTCCCAGGAGGCGACGGCCCGGGCCTCTTCGGGGGTCAGCCGGCCGCCTGCGGCGGGGTACGGGTACGGCCGCGCGGCGGTCTCGGGCGCGGGCCCGGCGGCGTACGGGTGCGGCCGCGCCGCTTGCTCCGGCCGGCCCCC
>NZ_JZWV01000593.1 GCF_000966975.1 Streptomyces katrae
GTCGGCCGGACCGTCGTTCCGGGCCGCTCCGGTCGAACCCGGCCCTGCGGGCAGGACTTCGCCCGCCCAGAGGCCGTCGGGGTCGTCGGGGCCGGGCGCGGCCGGGGTCGTGGCCTCGCCGGGCTCGGGCTGAAGGGTCCTCTCCCCCACCCCGCCCCTTCCCGGAACCGGGGCTGCGCCCCGGACCCCCGGCATGTCGGGGGCTTCGCCCCACGGGTCCACGGGCACGGCTTCGCCCGCCCAGAGGTGCTCGGGCTCGCCGTGCGACCCAGCGCCCCCGGGCAGCCT